>CAZHVX010000206.1:0-2598 GCA_964536295.1 uncultured Pseudomonadota bacterium | reverse complement strand
TCGCTGGCTTCTTTCAGCCGAAGGCTGACCCGCCTTTGGCGGGCGCTATAATATCGCTCAGAATGACAAGAGATTTTATAAATATTTTTAGGAGCAGGTATGAAAAAAATCATTTTGAAGCCTTTGAAACACTATTTGTTTGTCATCCTCGCGAATGCGGGGATCCAGTCTTTTCAAGAACCTCTGGATTCCTGCCGGAGTTTACCCTCGCGAATGCGGGGGCGAAATGACGTAAAAGGTGATTTTTTCAAAAGTTTCATTTTAGTATTCTTTTGCGGACTGTTATTTTTATCTGCAAATCTTTTTGCAGATAAGCTGACAAAGATCGATCCGATGTTTAGAGTATATCAGCGTAAGGCCGTGGCGGCGGATATCTCTTTAATAAAGGCCCCATTAAGTCTAAGCGTCTCCAAGGAGGTCCTAATCGAGGCCTTTGTAAAATTTACAGACAAGGGTGTGGTTACTGATTTTATAAGGGCCAATGGCGGGGTCGTTCAAGCTGAGATGGGCGATATTATGACAATCAAGATCCCCCTCTCATTGGTTGATTCCCTTGCGGCCCTTAATGAAGTTTTGTACGTCGAGGCTCCTAAAGAATTGACAAGAAAATTGGACCAGGCCCTGCCGGCTGGAAATGTGGATGATGTGCAGGCCGGAACGGGTTTGTCCCAGAAGTACGATGGAACCAATGTCATAGTTGGAGTTGCAGATACTGGGTTGGATTATACACATGATATGTTTAAGGATAGCGATGGCAACTCTAGGGTTCTGTACTATTGGGACCAGACGATAACCGGTGGCGGTGGCGTAAGTGAAATCGATGATTCGACTGGTCTTGAGTGCTCGGCAGCCGAGATCAATGATGACTCGTGCCTTGCCACATTGGATACAAACGGACACGGAACGCATGTTACCGGCATCGCAGCGGGGAAGGATTCTAGCTATACGGGTGTTGCGCCATATGCTGATATCATCTTTGTAAAATATGGAACCACAGACGCGGATTCAAGTGGAAGTTTTTCAACATCCTTTGTTAATGCGTGTAGCTATATTTTTCAAAAGGCCGCGTCACTTAGCAAAGCAGCAGTTATTAACCTGTCAGTTGGAACTTCTTTGGGGGCCCACGACAACACATCACTGTTTGAACAGGGGTTAAATAACCTTCTCTCAGGGCAGCAGGGACGCGTGATTACTAACGCCGCTGGTAACGAAAATCTTCCATTGAATGACGTTAATGTCGAAGTATTGGGTGGTATCCATGCAGAGATGACGGTCGAGTCCGGTACCAGAAAATTCAATGAGGTCTATATTCTTCCAATCGAAGATAGCGATGGTGATGGTGTTTTAGATCAATCCGTTGGTGAGGGGACGGTTGATATCTGGATGTCCAATGGCTCTACATGTACGATTGAAGTGGATGTTTTTAGGTTTGCAACGGAGAGCAAGGTATACGATTGGAGTGAAGAAAGTAATAAAAAGGCAGCGGTTGCGAAGGAAGGAACAGACACGATGAGTTGTGGAAATGAATTTACAATACTTATTGATTATCAAACGGATTCCCTAAATTCACAGAACAATAAACACCATGCGCAGATTAACATAGAAGAAAAGAGTGGCGCTACAACCGATCTCTCCGACTATATATTTCATGTGATCTATGATGGTGATTGTACCGTAGAGAGTTGGACCTATCTGGATTACACGGCCTATCTTGATTTCACAAAAACAGAGCCTCTTGCAACACAGGATGATGCAACCTTTGTCTCCGGTGACAGCAATAAAACCATTACGATCCCCGGTACGGCATCTGGTGTAATAACGGTTGCCTCATTCATGTCCAGAAAGAACTGGACCGATATCAATGGTACAGCTCACGATGATACCGATACAGACACTGACAGCGCTGCTAGTGGAGGTACCTTCCACGACATCTCCTATTTTTCAAGTCTTGGCCCAACATTGGATGAGGCTACAACGGGAAACAAGCCCGATATAGCAGCTCCGGGTGAGGTTGTTGTATCTGCGCTATCAAGTTACAGTTCTGCAACTTCTGCAATTAAACCCGATAGTACACATATGGTCCTGGAGGGAACCTCAATGTCTTCACCATATGTTGCGGGTGTTGCGGCCCTTATCCTAAACAAGAACCCGTGTTTGACGGCGGTCGAAGTTAAGGCCGCAATTACAGGAAGCGCAGCCAAGGATACATACACGGGCTCAGATCTCCCTAATCACGAATGGGGGCACGGTAAGATAGATGCGCTGGCTGCAATATCGAGTGTGAGTGCCGCTGGTGAGTCCTGCGCGCTGAGTAGTGGTGGTGGAACAACCACGGATGATAGCTCTAGCTCGTCAGGGTGCTCACTTTTAAAAGAGGCTCCGGTCAGTATGCTTCAACTACTGGTTATCCTGATTGCGTTGCCTTTAATTATATACGTCCGCCGATCAAAACGATCAAAGCGATAATCAAGGGAGTGGTGGAAAATATGCTTTGTCATCCTGAATTCGCCAAACCTGCCTCGAGTTGTTCAGCAAGGCGGGGGCTTACGTGGTGAATGATCACTTGAACAAAGACTGCGGCGATGTTTTTAAAAATTT
>CAZHVX010000205.1:0-2699 GCA_964536295.1 uncultured Pseudomonadota bacterium | reverse complement strand
AATGATAGGTTTTGTTTTAAAGAAAATTTTTGGAACGAGAAACGAGAGAGAGCTAAAACGTTTTGCTCCAACTGTGGATAAAATCAATTCTTTAGAACCCTCCATAAAGGCACTTTCAGATGACCAACTAAGGGCAAAAACAACTGAATTTAAGGAAAGAATAGCTAATGGCGAAGAGCTTGATTCTGTTTTGCCGGAGGCCTTTGCTGTTGTTAGAGAGGCATCGATAAGAACTCTTGGGATGCGTCACTTCGATGTGCAGTTGATCGGTGGAATGGTTTTGCATGGTGGCAGGATCGCCGAGATGAAAACCGGCGAAGGTAAAACCCTTGTTGCAACCTTGCCCATTTATCTCAATGCATTAAGTGGTAAGGGCGCGCACGTTGTTACCGTTAATGATTATTTGGCACAACGTGATTCCGAATGGATGGGAAAGATCTATAGATTTTTGGGGATGTCGGTTGGTGTCGTGACGCATGGCATATCAGATTCGGAGAGACAGGTTGCCTACAATTCAGACATTACGTATGGAACGAATAATGAGTTTGGCTTTGATTATCTAAGAGATAACATGAAGTATGATATCGCCGACTTTGCGCAAAGGCCGCTAAACTATGCAATAGTCGATGAGGTTGATAGCATTCTTATCGATGAAGCCAGAACTCCGCTAATTATATCCGGTCCGGCAGAAAAATCAACGGAGATGTATTATCAGATAAACCGAATCGTTCCATCGTTGAGTAAGGAAAAACATTATACCGTTGATGAGAAATCGCGTGCGGTCGTTTTAACCGAAGATGGCGTGGCAAAGGTTGAGAACGTCCTCCATATTGAAAATCTTTATGACCCAAGAAATATAAATGTCCTTCACCATGTAAATCAAGCGCTAAAAGCGCACTCGCTTTTTAAACGTGATGTTGATTATGTTGTCAAGGATGGACATATTCTAATCGTTGATGAATTTACAGGTCGTTTGATGCCAGGGAGACGTTGGAGCGATGGATTGCATCAGGCCGTCGAGGCAAAGGAAAATGTAACGATTGAGAACGAAAATCAGACTTTGGCAAGTGTTACATTTCAAAACTATTTCAGGATGTATAATAGACTTTCTGGAATGACCGGTACTGCGGATACTGAAGCAGAAGAGTTTGCGAAGATATATAATCTGGAGGTTATGGTTATCCCAACCAATAAACCTTTGATTCGTGCTGAACATCCTGACGTTATTTTTCGTACCGAAAAAGAAAAATTTGAAGCTGCGGTAAAAGAGATAAAAGAATGTCACGAAAAGGGGCGGCCGGTCCTTGTCGGTACGATTGCAATCGAGAAATCCGAAAAATTATCTCTCATGTTGAAGAGAAGTGGCGTGCCTCACAGCGTCCTGAATGCAAAACATCATGATAAAGAAGCAGAGATAGTTTCTCAAGCTGGTAGAAAGGGCACTGTTACTGTTTCTACCAATATGGCGGGTCGTGGTACCGATATTATGCTTGGTGGAAATCCGGAATTTTTGGCAAAGGCAAAGGCAGATCCTGAAAAGCAACCAGAGGAATATAATAAATGGTACAAGCATTTTAAAGAAGTTTGTGAAATAGAAAAACGCGAGGTTATTGAGGTTGGCGGTTTACACATCCTCGGAACCGAGAGACACGAGGCTAGACGTATTGATAATCAGCTGCGCGGACGTTCAGGGCGCCAGGGGGATCCAGGTTCTTCAACCTTTTATTTATCCTTAGATGACGATTTATTACGTATCTTCGGTGGCGATAAGATCTCTGTGTTGATGAGTAGGCTTGGGATGGAAGAGGGGGAGCCCCTGCAACATCCATGGCTAGCAAAGGCCATAGCCAATGCACAGAAGAGGGTTGAGGGGCAAAACTTCTCAATTCGTAAAAGCCTACTTCAATATGATGATGTAATGAATCAACAGCGTACCGCTATCTATTCTCGTAGACGTGAAATATTATCCTCTAAGGATGATAAAGAAGAAGTATTGAATATGATAGATCAGATGGCAACTCAGATCGCCGATGAGCTTGTCCCACCCAAAATTAAAAGAACAGAGTACAACTCTGAATCACTTGTGACCAGATTTAGGGAGCAGTTCAATCTGGATATTAATTTGAATGAAATCCCAGATGATAAATTCAACACGGATGGAATGGGCGCCTACATTTATAATAGAGCAGCCGAATTTTACGAAAAGAAAGAAGCTCAATATGGTGTAGAACTTACGCGTCATATTGAAAGGGTCATGTTACTTCAAACCCTGGATGCGCTTTGGAAGGATCATCTACTTCAGATGGACCATCTCAAAGAGGGAGTGGGGCTTCGTGGTTATGCACAAAAGGATCCCTTGATGGAGTACAAACGCGAGGGTTATGCCCTCTTTGGACTAATGATGGATCAACTTTCAAAGGATGTTGTAGAAAAACTTTTTAGGGTTGAGGTTAAGCAGGAAGATAGTATCAAACAGGCCGCTGAAAAGGGGAGGGATGTAGCTCCAACCGCTACGCGGCATCAGGGCTTTTCGGCCTTTGCCAAGGGGCCGGACCAATCCAGGGGTGACCATGGCGCCACTCGGGGTACGATAAAAAGGGACCAGCCAAAGGTTGGACGCAACGATCCATGTCCATGCGGAGCGGTGAAATCAGATGGAACGCCAATGAAATATAAGAATTGTTGTGGCAAATAGGATT
>CAZHVX010000204.1:0-2803 GCA_964536295.1 uncultured Pseudomonadota bacterium | reverse complement strand
AGATAATCAGGGATCTCCACATGCCAATGCAATTCATCCTCGATACGCGTTTTCATGGCATTAAGGCCAGCGTCTTCGCCATGAACCAAAAAGACCTTTTTGGGTGGTCGCTTAAATGTTTTTAACCACCTCATGATATCTGCATAATCACCATGCGCCGATAATGATTCCACAAATTCCCTATGACACATAATTGCCACAGGAAGTCCGTGAATCTTAACACTCTTGGCACCATCCAAGATTGCCCTACCCCGCGTACCCTCTGCCTGAAATCCGACTATTATCAATGATGATTTTTTATCGGAACCATATGATTTGAGATGATGCAAAATCCTTCCCCCCGTCATCATTCCACTCCCGGCAATGATCACGGCAGGCTCAACCAATACATTTAGTTTTTTGGATTCTTCCTCGTCTTGCACCAAATGTAGGTTAGGACACATAAATGAATCCTTATTAATAAAATCATGAAATGATTTTGTTTCTTCTTCGGTGAATTTAGTATAGATATCTGTTGCATTGATACCCAACGGCGAATTCAAGTAAATAGGAAGATGCGCCGGGATACTTCCCTCTTCAAATAATTTTTTTATAATAAAAAGGATTTCTTGTGTGCGCCCAACAGCAAAGGCCGGAATCAACACTTTACCCCCACGCTCACATGTACTATTAATAATGTCAGCGAAATGATCAAAGACGTCTTCCTTTGGATGCAGGTGTTCACCATAAGTACATTCCAACAACAGGTAATCAACACCATCTACGACTTCTGGATCTTTTGTTATCAAAGAATCATACCTACCGATATCGCCAACAAACATTATAGAAATTCTTTTTGGCTTGTTTGTTGTAATTTTAACAAATCTGGAACCCAAAATGTGCCCTGCCTTATATAGCTCCACGGTTGTGCCATTGCACAATTCAATGGGCTTATGATCGGGCAACTCCGACAACGAAGGCAATGAATCGATAGCGTCTTGATATGTATAAAGTGGCATTGCGGGCTTATGTTTTGAAAACCCTTTTTTATTGGCAAACTTCGCATCTTCCTCTTGCAGATAGCCAGAATCCGGCAATAATATTTTACAAAGCTCGATGGTCGCGGCGCTTGCCATAACCTTACCAGCGAAACCCCGTTTGACCATAACTGGAATATAACCGCTATGATCGATATGGGCATGAGTAAGAATTATGGCGCTTAAATCACTTGGGCTGACAGGAAGTGATGTCCAGTTTCTTTTTCGATAGTTCTTCAAACCCTGAAACAATCCGCAATCAATTAACCACTGCTCAGAACAATTTGACAACAAAAACTTTGAACCTGTAATGGTGTGGGTTCCACCTAAAAATTGAAGAGACAGATTGTGATGATTTTTCTTATGTGCCATTCTTTTGTTTAAAAACCCCCTTTTACGGAATCTAGGGTAATTGTATCGCACTTTTTCAGGTAAAGCAACGTTGAAGATTGCAGCAAAATTCATTGTATGTTACTCATTCCGCATGAAAAAGATAAACATACTATTTCTATGCACAGGAAATTCATGTCGTTCGCAGATGGCTGAGGGATGGGCAAAACATCTAAGGGCCACCGAAATCGAAGCGTACTCTGCTGGCACGCATCCACATCCTATAATGGATAGAACACAGATTGTAATGAAGGAAGTTGGAGTGGATTTGTCTGATCATTATGAAAAACACACTGATGATTTAAGGAATATTGAATTCGATTATGTAATTACTCTATGTAGTCATGCAGATGCTCACTGCCCAATTTTTCCAGGTAAAACAAAAGTTATTCATGTACCCTTTGATGATCCATATACACTTGCAAAAAAGGCCACTTCCGAAGAAGGGGCCCTAAAAATATATCGTCGCATTCGTGACGAAATAAAAGTTTTTATAGATAAGTTGCCAAACAACCTAACCGATTAGTCACCAGTCTTTTCTACCCAATATCTACACTGCACATAGCTAATCATTGGATCCAAACTCTCACACTTAGAATTTAATCTATAAGTGGATTCCGTATTGCCGTTCAACCAATCGACACACTCCCGGCAATCTAAAGAATCGCCAACCGCGCCAGTTGAATTACATGTTTTGTTCTCATCACATCCTACTGGTCTTGGTTCATTCATTCCATTAACTGCCATCCGATCCTCCTCTGTTTAATTGTTGATAACCAGTCTCTGTACTAAGCAATATATGTGCCACTTTTTGCACATTTTGTCCAAAAAAAAATCTAATTATACCAGGATGTTATCTGACATAGGAAGCTTTGGCGATTCTTTATGCAAGGAATTATTCCAGGATTCTGGACTGGGCCCAAACACAAATCCAGAATTTCGGACTTTTTTAGGCTAGCCCGGATTTCTCACCAATTGGTTCGAAATCCGCCCTCCGGGCTTCGACTCATCCCGCTTGAAGCTGGATTCGCTCAGGGCTAGCCTTGAGCACGGTGCGAAAGCGCCGAGTCGAAACTTTTTGCGCCAGGTGGCGCAAAAAGTGCATTTCCCACAGTACGCTAACGCGTTCTGTGAGAAATGCAGGCTAGAAGGATACTTCAAAAGAAAAAGCCCCGTCATAGTGACGGGGCTTTTATTTTATAGGTACCAGACTATTAACCAGTAATCATTTCTATTAATCTCTATAAATTGCATTTTCTGGGAGTGGTGGAAAATACGTTTTGTTGACCCTTGTGTCATTCTGAGTCCGCCAAAGGCGGACGAAGAATCCAGTAAATTCAATTTGTTAGCTCTGGATCCCTGCCTGCGGCAGGCAGGCTTCATTCGCCTTTGGCGAA
>CAZHVX010000203.1:0-2906 GCA_964536295.1 uncultured Pseudomonadota bacterium | reverse complement strand
GAGTTCCATTTATTAAATTCCTCAGAGGGTTTTGCAATAAATTTATCATCTGGGACGTTAACCTTTTGACTTAGGATTTTTTCGATTACTTCCCAATTGATTCCTGTTTTTTGTTTGACCTCCGGTATTAAATTGGTTATCAGATGACGTTGATACAAGCACTGGTCCTTCGACTGTGAAGCCAAAGGCTTCACCTGCTCAGGATCAACCCCGAGCAAGCTGATGGCTAAAGCCCGAAGTAGTCGAATGGGTTGATTTGTCTCCGTCATAATATTACCATCCCCCTCCTGCCCCTCTTATGGGGCCGGCGCCTCCCCAGTTTTTTGGCGTTGCGCCTGTTATGGCATCCACATCGTTGTTTTTGAGATCCATATGTGGAAGCTCATTTATGTTGAATAACGCGAAACCTCCAAGTGCGGGTGCCAATTCCGCCAATCCACCCTCGATTGCAAGGCCAATCCTTGTTGCAGCGACAGCGCCAGCTGTCTTGATCACAACAAAGGCTCCAGCTGTAAAAAAGGCCAAGGCCTTTAACTCCAACAACCATGATTGTTCAAGTGGAGGATCATATGGAACCATTGCAGGAACAGGTCTGGGTGTTAGTGCTGGATAGGCTGTCCGGACCGGACTGAGTGCCGGGCGCCAGCCGATAAATGGTACGGGTTTGCCATCTGCTGCCGGGGCTGGTTTCCTTTCGCCAACTGGCTCTGTCTTTGCATCATCGCCAGCGCCCTTTGGTTTGGTATCATTGGGCTTCTTTGGTCCGTCCGTACCCTTTGGTCCTCCGCGGTTCCCCCATTTATTCTTAAGCCAGTTTTTTGCGCCATGCCATCCTTTTCCAATCAGATCGGGGATAAATCCTAACCCCAATTTTCTTGCTGCATTAGCAAAAAGTGAAAGAATTAATGTGCGTCCGAAGATAGCTGTTATTGTAAGAGCACCATATGAACCAATCTTCAGGGATTGGGCAATTCGCCCCGACGATGTTGCGGGTGTGCAGAATTCGTGTGCCTCAACCCAGAAATCCCATGGAATCTCCCAGAGATGTTCATCAATATAGTCATTTAGTTGTTGCCCGGGTGCGCTTAAACTGGGATCCTTTGATGTATCTCCCAGCAGGGATCCAAGCGTTTGACTGCTGTTGTAAAAATTTTCTACCGATGTATCTTCTTTTTTTTCTGTGTTTTGAACCTGAGGCGAAACCAACTTCATCGCATTCATGCAAATTCCCTTTGCATCTGCTGTTTGTACGCCAAAACCGTAATCAAATGTTCCACGTCCAAGTTTGTATTCGTCATCGTTGGCAGGGGTTGTCGGATACGTAGCAAGTGTTGTATTGACGGTTTCCTGGCATTTAAGTATCTCTTCGGGTTCGCTTGCATTGTGACAGGCATCTAAAATAGACGCAGAGATATCGCTTAATTTTTTCTCTAAAATATCCGTTCTAACCTTTGGTGAGAATGCTTCGATGCAGGAATTGAGCTGCATATTAAATTTGGCGTCTTTCTCATTTGTCCATTCAGTAAGCTTTCCTTCGTTTTCAAGTTTGGTCAGATGCTTTGCCTTTTGCTCCAGTATCATATTTTTAATAGCACGAGGTAATCTTTGCGATACGGTGTTCATATGTGCGGATATTTCTTCGCACAGAATTCCTGAATCCTGAATGTTGCTTCGCAAATAGGTTAGAGGTGACCACCATCTTAGATCAAGCGTGTAATCGCCACCCTTTGGTGCGGATGAAGAGCTGTAAAAGTCACTATATTCAACTCCGCCCTTGCACCAACCGACATCCGTGGTGTTTGTGTAGAGGAGGGCGGTGTTGAAAAGCTCCCTGTATTCCTCGCTATTTTTTATTTTGTCGCTGTTAGCGATGCTCTTGACGATTTCAACGATTGCTTCAGGGGGTCCCTTGTAATCACATTTACGCTCGCGAATTTTATTCATATACTTCGCTGGTATCGTCATGCGATCAGTGGAATGTAGTTTTGTTACCATTTAAACATCCTTGTTTTTGTCCCCCGGGTTATTAAAATAACTGTTCTTTCGTATAAAACTTGCAATTTAGACGTGTTGTCATCCCCGCGGAGGCGGGGATCCAGTAAAGTTATATATTTCTGGATTCCTGCCTCCGCAGGAATGACATGGTTAATCCTGTTCCTTCAATTAATAATAATATTGCTTTCAAAGTACGGTTCTGCCTTTGGATCAAAGGCATCAATGTACATAGTTAACGGCCCAACCTCAAATTTGTATTGAATCGTGTTTTTCCCATCGATAATCACAGGTTCACCCTTTACATCCTTCATCTTTGTATTGTTTACAAAGTCGGTCATTATGTCTTTATACAATTTTGTATTGACCGGGGATCTTTCGCCAATTTTTTCATTAATGACAAAATTAAATTTTGAAGCATCTCCCATAATTATCTTTAAGGTGTTGAACATCTTTGCCTTGGCATCTTCGGGTTTTAAATTAATGGAAGAATTGATCTCGCTTAAATCCCTTAAACCATTAAACTCTGGTGCGGGCTTCTTCATGTTGTTTAGTTGCCTTACCATCACACCATGATGCTGAACTGGAACCTTAAATCCACTTGGAAGTTCCAAATACTGCTGATGAAAGTGACGTACACCACCGGCAAATTCGTAAGAGGCCGTAGGTGTTTGCGATGCATCGAAAGCAAATTTTGGACGATCGCTGATCGGGATTGCGCCCCCTTCCTTTAGGTCCTCTGGTTTGATAAATTCCTTTTCCAGACAAATTTCACGAAGTCGTTTGTGTAACAATCCAAGTTTTGATTCCGGAATGAATTTCTGCGCGGTTTTGTCCAGTTCCAGACCGGCAAGGCTCCCTTCCAGGGACCAGTAAAAATCCTGGCGCCTTAAATCCTTGGTCATTGGTAAAAA
>CAZHVX010000202.1:0-3017 GCA_964536295.1 uncultured Pseudomonadota bacterium | reverse complement strand
TCTTTATCATAATTTAAGCTTTTAAATTGCTCGCCTTAAATCGGGGCCAGTATAAAGAGTACAAAATTAGGGCTGTTTCAAAGATCATTAATCATTGTTTTTGCAATGATTTTTGCCGCACCGAGTATCTTCGCACAAAATTTATATAACAAGAAAAATTATGTACAGGGGATGATTGGACATATGTCGATCTTTGAGGAAACCTCGTTTCCAAATAAAATAATAAAATCTGCAAAAGAAGCGGATGACATTCATAATATGTTTGGTGAGGGTGAAATGTATTTACCAAATGCTTGTGTATTTAAATTTGTAGATTCTCATGATTATGAAAAATGGATACCAAATGAGGAAAGCAATGGCGGGTGGGGTGATGAAGGTGATGGTGACTTTGACGACTTTGACGACTTTGATGTGGATGATGATGAGTCGATAGATATCGATGATGATATGGCGGAATTGGATGGTTTTGAATATGATGAAGAAGGTTGGGTGGATTCAAGTGAAGAGCCATCAATGGATACTGGAGACTTTGAAGGTGATGAAGGAGGCCCATTTGAGGGGCTAGACTTCTCTGACGTCGGGGGTGGCGATGATGATTCAGGCCCATTCGCTGACGTTGATATGACTGCCCCAACAGATATGGAAACAGAGGAATTAACAATTGAAGATTATGAGGATGTTCAGGAAGATCTTGAATATGCCATAAATGGTGAGGGTGAGATTGAATGGGTGCAGGCCGAATCCGATATTGATATCGCAGAGGAACAAGATTTTGAAACGCCTGGCTTTAATCTTGACGAGGAAACAACAAAGATAGGTGAAGATGGAAAAGATCAATATGGTGATATAAAGGGTGACTATACATATGGTGATTTCGAAGAGGGTTACGGTGCCCTAGAAGATGGAATTGAAAACGCAGCGATCCAGAAACAGGAATCAATGGAGAATTTTGATGAGGCCAGTCAAGATGTCGGAGATCTTAAGAAAGAAATTGATGAGCTGAAGGGTGATATAGCAATCCTAAAACAACAAACAGGCTTGGGTGCCATTATTGATGCAGAAACTGAGGACGAAGAAGAATTTA
This sequence comes from uncultured Pseudomonadota bacterium, assembly GCA_964536295.1. Taxonomy (GTDB): domain Bacteria; phylum UBA10199; class UBA10199; order CAZHVX01; family CAZHVX01; genus CAZHVX01. The sequence continues at coordinate 1,933 of CAZHVX010000202.1, read as the reverse complement.
TTGAGAATGCTGGAAAAGATTTAGAGAGGCTCGAGGCGGATTTAGAAACTGCCGAGAAAGAATTGGGCGAAGCCGAGAGCGATGTCTTTGAATCTAAGGCAAAATATAAATACTATGCCTCCCAGGAAAAGGCGTATGGGGCCTACAAATTGGAATTTGAGGCGGAGGAGAGGGCCTTCAGGGAGGATATAAAGACCAACTATCCATTAAGATCGAAACGTTTGAATACAATAAAATCAGGTACCATTGAAAATGGCACTGTTTTAGGTTCTGATGAAAGTATCTACTGTGACTATTATGAGGGTGACGGTGATGGTGAAGGTGACGGTTCAATGTGTATCGGTCAGTTATGGGAATATTGGGAACCAACCCAGGACGATCTTCAGGAGGTTCTAAATAAAATAACGGGCGATCTTGGAGATTGTATAGTTGAATTGGATGGAAAATTATATTCCGTTGGCGGAGTTAACCTTACCAGCCTCTATTATTTCTACGATGATGAAAGAAAAGAATATGTGGAATTTTATGATCCTGAAGATGTGGTCGTTGAGGTATCAAGACCACTTACGATGCAACTACCCTTTGATAGCGATGGTAACTATATTGGCAGGATCCTGCTGAATTGGGGTTTTGGAAAACTTTTAAAAAAACACTTCAAGGATTTCTACAGCGAATATAAAGATATGATAAAGGATTCCAAGGGTAATTGGAAATATTATTCATGTTATCATGTGGAAGATGCCGATGAAAAAGAGTTTTGCAATGCCTTTGGAGCCAGGGTTGCATCGCAAATTGATTACAGATTCATGTTCTACTCATCCACGGATGTGAAAGATAACGATAAAAATCATTCAACAACAGCTCCGCAGGTGTTCATTGATAAGAAATCCAGCAGAAAATTGATCCTAAAGAAAAAAGATGCCACAGATAAAGAACTGGATTTTTCAAAGAAGTATTATGCAACGGCTAATTACTACAACAATAAAGGCTATAGTTTTAAAGACAAAAATGGGGAAAATAGGGAATATAACCCCGATTATGATTCGATGATAAAAATCATCGATAACATTCCAGGCACCGTTGAATTTGGGGATTCAACCCTTGAGGTAATTAAGACCGAAAAATATGTCACCAAGAAACCGGCCTTATTAAAATCCTGCAATGGTAGAATACGGAATGGTGAGGAGTGGGGAAATGTTAAGCTTGAAGCGTTTGGTAATAAGTACTGCGAGGCGGAGACCTTCGTCAGAAATATCCCCAACCACGTATATCTTACCGGTTACGAAAAACCTGCGGTTTATATCGCAGGTGGTGCGAAGTTTAGAAATATGATCCTTGATGCAAAGGGCGAGGAAAGTCTGGATGATTCAAATGCGGTCTTTCCAAGTATCTTTATTGATCCTACCCCAATTAAGTCGAAACATCTGAATATGGATATAGATTTCGAGGATTCTTCAACAATTAAATTAACCAATCTTACAATCTTTGATGATTACCCCATATATAATGTTAACAAGCTGGGTGTTGATGAGTGGCTCGTTAATAAAAAACTGCAACATGAAAATATGGCGGGGCATTTGGTTAAGATTAATGGTGAATACGATATCTCTAAGGGCGGCTATGTTACGGAAATTACTGCCGGTGCCTCTGACCTTCAAAGGATAGATATCTATGCTGTTGACGAAGAAACCCAGTTTATCAGTGAATGGCTGGGTACCATTCCCCTTGAGGACCAAACGAAAAAGTCTTCGAACGAAAGGGAATTTGTTCATAATGTTACCATTCCTTCACCCGCTGGCATCTCTAGTTCCGGCCTTGCCTTTGTAGTTATAGATAAATTCGGTACAACGCGCGTTTCTAACAAAGCAAGCTTGGATGGTGATACAATACCGGATGTCTATGAACGCGAGTGGCAAGAGGCCTTGGGCACAGT
>CAZHVX010000201.1:0-3018 GCA_964536295.1 uncultured Pseudomonadota bacterium | reverse complement strand
TTGTTCTTCGGCATATTGTGCTTCCATCTCTGCAATGTCTTCCGCTGAAGGTTCTTCAAAATAATTTTCAGCGGTCTCTTTAAAACGATTTTGCCCAATAAATGTCGATGGGAGATTAATTAAATCGTTTAATAAATTTGCAAACGTTACGACTCCACTAGAAATTGCACATAACGCTTTTTCTTCGCTAGTATTTGCATTATTGCAATAGTTTTGGACCTGAGACGCATAGCCGGTTTGTAAATCGTTCACAGTGGTCATTTAATCCTCCTTTTAGATTTTTAATTTCTGTAGATTGTTCATTCTAGTTGAGATATATAATTGATGTCAATTGAAAAAACTTTATTGGACCTAAACTACGGCAATTTTTTATTATAAATCGTTTCAACGTATGTTCAGGAAACTGAACAGGTCTAGGCCAAGAGCCAAAATACTATGAATTCAAGATCTTAGGAGTGCATATTATGTTTTGACTTGCATTGTATTTTATAACGGTCTATATACCAATTCGGATCCCCTAAAATATAGATTGTACCTTGCTTTGGTGGGAACAAGGTGCAGATGGTGATATGAAAATTAATATTGATGTACTTTCTGCTTTTATCGATGCGGTTTTGCTAGTCGAAGATCCAACAGTACAACAAATTTGCGATTCACAAAGTTGCTTTGTTCAGCAACCAAAACCAGGCGAAGATCCAAGAAATTATATTTGCAAACCGCTGCCCGATGGTGGTTGTTTGTGGAAGAAAATCAGTAACGATAGTGTCAAGGAAACTATCGAGCTTGATCCAGTGGAAGTGAGAGCGCAAAAAATCATCAAAGAGGCCTCAGAATTAATCAAGGTTGGGAAAGATCAAAGTGTGAAGGAATTGTACAAAGAGGCTATGGGTATCTATGCGCAGCTAATTTCAAATAAACCCGAATATGAAAATATAGACAATTGCTATCTACAATTTGGGTGGCTAAATTTTAGATTAGGAATTTTTGATGAGGCAAAAAAAGCATTTTTAGAGATATTGAATCAGGGGAAGGGCAGCTATAACAAAGATTGCCAGGAGGCTGTAAGGGGCGTTATTTGGACATCTTTCAAGGTGAAAGACTATGAAACGGTAAAAAAAATGATGGGGGACCTAATATCGCAAAAGGAAAAAAATATTGTTAAGTCATTATATCTTGTTGGTACTGAAAATAGAAGGGCGGCGCTGGAAAATATTATTGTAAATTATATCGATGATGGTAATAAAGATGGAATATTGGAAGAACTTTTCAAACTGTCCAACCCTACTGACTACATGGCGGTTTTAACTCCAAAAGAGGTTTTCGGTTATCTTACAAATCTTGTAAGTGGTGCTAATTCATCTTTTTCATTTGATAAAAAAGGAGATGTAAAATCGGCGGAAAAACTCTTAAGATCAGTGCAGTTAATAGGGGGCTACTATAGTAAATTTAAAGATCATGCCGGGCTTCTTCCCTCAAAGTACATTGCAGATGAGGAGTGGGAATGGATTTTAACTGGTGAATTATGGACATTACCGATAATGCTCTCAAGGTATTTTAAGGAAAATAATTCAGACAAATTGCAAGTGGCCTCATTTCGTGAGTTAATGCGGCTTGGACATGGGGGAGAACTCTTATTAAAGAATTTGAGTGGATCAATGTCATATACCACGCCTCTTTATTGTAACGGACTTTTGGATTTTGTTGAACACTACTTCTATAAAATCAATCCCTCAAAGCTTAAGGAACCATCAAATGTTGATGTCGCAATTTTTGGTGAAATGAGCGTTGAGGATGCAATAAAATTCATGAAGGCCTACTATATAGCAAGCAGCGATCCTGAAAAATTCGATGATGCCTACCGTTTATTAGGAACCATAAAAGGTTGGCGACCCCATTGGATTGAGGCAGTTCGCTTATATTCAGAGGCCTCAAAGAAATATAAAATACAATCAACGAAAAAAGAGGCCCTAGAAGATTATTCAAAAGCCGTGTACGAATTCTTTTTAGATACATGTGAAGAGTTGAAGAACAATCAAGTGTGGAAGTGGCGGGATGAGTTGGATCCATCAGATGTGGTGGAAGTCGACAGAATTCTAAAATTTGTAGAGACCAATAAAATAGATTTTAATATTCTAGATGAGAGGATAAATGTCTTAAAAGAGGCATATAGGCTTTATGTTGCATTAGCCGCATCTAAACGATTACCCATCTCTATTAATCCCCAATATTTCAGGGCCAAAATTGTCGGGGAGATAAATCCGATTTTATATGAAAATAAGATATGGAATCCACTGCTTGTAAGTTCAAGTTTTGTTCTAAAGGATGATAGCTTTGGTTTAGATTTCAGGCTTGATAGAGGCATTGCCACACGAAGGATCTTTAGAAACTGTAGACCTGAGGACCTGTTGCCGGGCTATAAGGATTTGAAAATTGTAAGTGAGAAAGTGGATTATTTGGATGATAAACAAAGGCGCGAGATGTCTGTTTACGGTCTTGGTATAATGGCTTCAGTTTTGGCAAAGAGTTATAAATTGTATGAACCATGGAAAAAGGATGAGATTGATCGCTGTCAAACAGAAAGCGTTCAGCTGTTAGGTGATGCGGTCAAGGAATATTATGAAGACAAAAGGGCAGGCGGTTTTACGGCTGAAGAATCGCATCACGCAGCACAGGCGCTTATCAATCATGCGTGGGCAATTTACAATAAGGCGTGGATGGATGGTACGATTGGATCGTGGAACGAGTCGGTAAAGGAAGCAAAAAAAGTAAGGGATATCCTTGAAAATGAAAAATTGGGGAATGCCAACGATTGGGCAGAGATCAATGGTCAATTATATTGGGCCCTTGTCCATCGGTACTTTATTATGGTTAAGCTTGGGAGCCTTCCATTTAATTGGCAGGAAGAGTTGGAACTTCCATTAAAAGTATCGCTTGGGATTGAAGATTTGGATGAACCGTTAAGGCAAATTTTCGAAGAAAGTGTGATTGCAAAGGAAGCCGAGCTTCCAAAGGATAAGG
>CAZHVX010000200.1:0-3042 GCA_964536295.1 uncultured Pseudomonadota bacterium | reverse complement strand
ATTTGGAGATCAATCCATTTACATTTCACAACGATCAAGTCGTGCCACTTGATCTGGTAGCGCGCGTTGACGATACCGCCGCATTCGAATGTATGGACATCTGGAAGGATCTGGAATTTCCACCGGCGTTTGGCACAAAGGATTCTCCGGAAGAAGAAGTCATCAAGAGGTTGGATGAAAAAAGTGGATCCTCGCTAAAGCTCACCATCCTTAACCCAGATGGCCGCGTCTGGTCTATGGTTGCAGGGGGCGGAGCATCCGTTATCTATGCAGATACAATAGTTGATCTTGGCTTTAATAAGGAACTTGCCAATTACGGTGAATATTCGGGCAATCCGACAACCGATGAAACATATGTTTATGCCAAAACAATCCTGGACCTGATGACACGCAAAAAGGATCCAAAGGGAAAAGTTCTTCTAATTGGTGGTGGAATCGCCAACTTCACCGATGTTGCAAAAACATTTACGGGCATAATCAAGGCATTAAAAGAGTATCAAAAGAAGATTATTGATCATAACGTTAAAATTTATGTGCGTCGAGGCGGTCCAAATTATCAAGAGGGTTTAGAAAATATGAGAAAACTTGGTGAGACCCTTGGTGTTCCAATTGAAGTATATGGTCCAGAAACACATATGACTAAAATTGTATCAATGGCCCTAAAATAAATCCAAAATTATAAATCCAAAAAAGGATAAAATGATTTTTATGATTAAACAAAAAAAATATGATCTAAGAGAAAGATTGTTGGCCCTTGCTAAGCGCATCATACAAATTTCAGGCATGCTGCCAAATACCCCAGAATGCTATGTAATACGCAAACAAATCGTAGCATCAGGAACTTCCATTGGTGCTAATTTTGAAGAAGCGGACGTTTCTGTTTCAAAAAAAGATTTTATTCACAAGGTATCAATTTCTCTCAAAGAAGCCAATGAAACGAGGTATTGGTTAGAAATAATAGCTGACACTTACCTCAATAGGGAAAATATCGTTAAAGATATAAACGAAATAACTGAAATATTAAAGATATTAAGTACAATTATAAAAAACTCTAATAAATCTTAAAAATACCTTGTTTGGATTTTGGATTTGTATTTTTGGATTTTAACAAGGAGGTTAAATGAACCCTGAACTTTTTACAAAGGATACTCAATCGTTGGTATTCGGCTACCAACAAAATGCCATTCAGCGGATGTTGGATTTTGATTATGCCTGTGGAAGAAAAACGTCATCCGTTGCAGCAATCATAAATCCTACAAGGGGTGGTCTGCACATGGTTTTCTTCGGCACAAAAGAGATATTTATACCGATGTATAAAACATTTAAAGAGGCTACAGAAAAACATCCAAACGCTGATGTCATGATTAATTTTTCATCATCAAGAAGCGCCTTTTCAACATCAATGGAGGCCTTAGAACACAAAAACATCAGGACCCTTACAATTATTGCCGAGGGCGTTCCCGAAAGAAAAGAAAAAATTCTGGCGGCAACTGCAAAAAAACACAACAAAATGATCATAGGTCCAGCAACCGTTGGTGGCATTAAGGCCGGTTGTTTTAAAATTGGAAATACCGCTGGAACAATTGATAATATTATTAATTCAAAACTCCATAGACCGGGAAGCGTTGGATTTGTTTCAAAATCCGGCGGTATGAGCAATGAAGCCTACAATATCATCGCCCAGAATTCAGATGGTTTATATGAAGGCATTGCAATAGGTGGCGATGCATATCCTGGTTCGACGCTCCTTGAACATATTTTAAGATACGAAGCGATCCCCGAGGTGAAAATCATAGTTTGCCTGGGTGAAATTGGTGGAACCGAGGAACTTCGTATAGTTGAGGCCTTAAAGGAAGGCAAAATCAAGAAACCCCTTGTTATCTGGGTTACAGGAACCTGCGCCAAGGTATTTCCTCAGGAGGTACAGTTTGGTCATGCAGGCGCAAAATCCGGTTCACAACTTGAAAGCGCTGATGCTAAAAACAAGGCATTGAAGGATGCGGGGGCAGTGGTACCAAATTCCTTTGATGATTACGGCGAAAAAATAAAAGAAGTTTATGATAAGCTTGTAAGCAAGGGGACCATCAAACCAGCGGCAGAAGTTAAACCTCCAAAAATTCCAATTGACTATGAATCAGCGCTAAAGCAAGGTATGATTCGCAAAAAGGCAACCTTTGTTACAACAATTGCAGATGAACGCGGCGAGGAACTTGAATACTTCAATATGCCTATAACAAAGGTTATTGAATCCGGCATGGGAATCGGCGGTGTAATATCCAGGCTTTGGTTTAAAAAGGAGCTTCCGGATTATTTCCACAAATTCATTGAACTAGCACTGATAATTACCGCTGATCACGGCCCAGCCGTCAGTGGAGCCCATAATGCAATCGTTGCGGCACGCGCCAATAAAGATATTATATCATCTTTATGCTCCGGCCTCTTAACGATCGGTCCACGTTTTGGTGGTGCGATTGATGGTGCGGCTCAGATGTTTAAGGGCGCGGTAGACCAGGGACTTACACCAAAGGATTTCGTCACAACGATGAAGCAAAAGGGTGTTAACATACAGGGAATCGGCCACAGAGTTAAAAGCGTTCAAAATCCGGATATGCGCGTAACAATCATAAAGGAATTTGCAAAAAAATATTTCAAGAAAACAGAACTCCTTGATTATGCACTTGAGGTCGAAAAGATTACAACCGCAAAAAAGAACAATCTCATACTAAATGTTGATGGTTGTATCGGAATTTGTTTTGTCGATCTTTTAAGTTCATGTGGTGAATTCACAAAAGACGAGGTCAAAGAGATCGTCGACATGGGGTGCCTAAACGCCCTCTTCGTAATCGGCCGAAGCATCGGAATTATGGGGCATATCTTCGATCAGAAGCGCCTCAAACAACCCCTGTATCGTACACCATATGACGAAATCGCATATATGACAGATGTTTAATTCTATGAGAGCTACAACTCTCTTGAAAATTTGAAGGAAACTAAGAAATCTCTGAAAAATTACATTAAGCACCTTGTTTGTCATTCTGAGTG
>CAZHVX010000199.1:0-3173 GCA_964536295.1 uncultured Pseudomonadota bacterium | reverse complement strand
GGTACATAAGTAACGATAAAATCTCATCTGTGTCAAGTAAATCCATATCATAGTGGTAGTCTATATTCTTTATATTAATTACACAAAGATCTGCCATCTTCCCAGGCACGAAATTACCAAGTTTGTTGCCCAGAGACAGGACATCTGCCCCCCCCTGAGTCGCAAGATAAAAGGCTTTACGGGGAATTATGGTAATATCTGGCTGCACATAGTCGGCATGCCGCATGGTGGTAAACAACGAAAATGAGGGCCCTGCCCCGACATCCGTTCCCAAGCCGTAGGTAACATTATATTTATCTATTAATTCGATGGGCATCCTTCCACTTTTTAAAAAGAGGTTGGATGTTGGACAATGAGCTACCTTTGTTTTGGACTTCGCAAGTCGTTTTATTTCATCTTCTGATAGATGGATAGCATGCGCCAAAATTGTTTTGTCACCCAAAGTATTTGTATCCTCAAACAATTCGACATAATCTTTGTATTCGGGAAACAATTCCTTCACACGTTTATTTTCACCAATCGTCTCTGCAATATGCGTTTGCATATATGCGCCACTATCATGCATCAACTTTGACAATCCATTCCACATTTTTTTGGAACAAGTTGGAGCAAAACGCGGAGTATAGGCATACATCAAACGTCCATTCTCGGCACCGTGCCATTTAGAACATAACCTCTCACTTGCGGCCAACGACTCATTCGTATCTTCTAACAATCCTTCCGGTGAATGTTGATCCATCATCACCTTTCCCATCACGATGCGAAGGCCGGATTGGCGGGCTAGCTCAAATGCACGATTTGTGGATTCTTCATGGATTGTTGTGTACGTAACAGCAGTAGTTGTTCCATTTAAAATTAATTTCTTAAAGAATCTACGCGCGGCGTCCTCAGCTACATTTGGATCTTTAAATGCATTTTCACAAGGGAAAATATATTTTTTCAGCCACTCAAGTAAGGTAGCCCCATGCTTTCCGCGCTGGTCCAATTGAGGAAGGTGGAGGTGTGTATCAATTAATCCTGGAATAATCAATTTGTCAGCTAATTGGACTATATCCGCATCGGGATATTTTGGCGAAATTTCATCAAAGCTCCCTATCTCTGTAATTACACCTGCATCGTCACAAACCAGGGCACCCTTTTTGAAATCTTCAACTTGGTCGATACTCTTTGAATGGATTATCCGTGCATGAAAAATTCTAAACCTTTTCTTGCTCATTAAGTGCCTCTAAATTCTCTTTGCTCAAAGTTTGATCAGGAATGCGGTACTCTTCCTGTGCCCACATCCCAAGGTCTATCATCTTGCACCTCTCCGAACAGAATGGTTTATGGTGATTTTCATCCCAGTCAACCCTTTTGCCGCACTGCGGACATGGTCTTAAACGTTTTTCCATAATGCCGACAATTTACATTAACAGCCCAAAATATCAACATTTTAATGAATAATTGACATTGCCTTGCAAAGACAATAGATATACTCAAATGAATCTCAATAAAAAGGCCTTAGAACTTGAAAGGGAAAACAAACCCTTTGCTTGGGCCACGATAGTAGCGCATGAAGGATCTACCCCAAGGCATCTTGGTTCAAAAATGATTATTGTATCCCAAGGTGAAATCTACGATACAATCGGGGGTGGAAATCTTGAACACAACGTTATACAGGACGCTATTGAATTGATCCGCACCGGAGAGGCTAAAACCATAGAATATCCATTGGCCGCAAAATTGGGACAATGTTGCGGCGGAAGTGTTTCAATATTCATTGAACCCATTCTTCCAAGGAGAAAGGTCATTATATTCGGTGCCGGACATGTTGCCGGCGAACTGGTACCCCTGCTATTAAAGTTAAAGTTTGACGTTACCGTTACCGATGAACGGGAAGAACAAATAAACAAAACTGTATTTGATAATTGCACCAAGACTTGTTGTTATCCAGAAGACATATTAAGAAAAATCGGTTTTGACGAAAAACTTTATATAATAGTTCTTACACACGATCATAAACATGATGAGGCCATTGTTAAGCATTGCTTGGATAAGCCCTACTTCTATCTTGGAGTAATCGGATCTAAAACCAAATGGGATAAGTTCAAATTGAGATATAAGGCACAAGGGATTGACACAAAACTATGTGACCGCGTAACGACCCCAATAGGCCTAGATATCGGCGCTGAAACTCCATTTGAGATCGCAATTGCAACCGTTGCCGAAATTATCGGATTAACGGGGAAAAAGAAAGGCTTTTAAAAATGCCAAATGTAGCAGCTGTAATATTAAGTGCCGGTGAATCACAAAGGATGGGAAGCCCCAAAGCGCTTCTAAATATCGGCGAACGCACCCTATTGGAGGACCAGAGCGACCGTCTCCAACAGGGGGGAATAAATGATGTATTTGTTGTGGTTGGTGCTAACGCAGTCAAAATCCAGGTAGCACATGAAGATCTAGATGTTATCTGGATTGAGAATGAGGACTGGAAATTGGGAACTTTTTCTTCAATCAAAACAGCCCTAAAATCGATAGCCGATCAGGATTACGATGGTTGCCTACTTTTGCCTATTGATGTTCCAGGTGTACCCCCTAAGGTAATTCGGCATATCTGGCAGGAGGGACACAAATTAGGAAAAAATCTTATTCCTCAATACGAGGGAGATGGGGGACATCCGGTATACCTTACACGCGATCTTATTATGGATATCGGATATGCCTGTTCGTTTAATGATCGTTTGGATAAGATACTTCACGCCAGCCCAAATACCGAACATATAGAGGTTTTTTCCAAAGCCATCCTCAATAATATCAATACACCCGAAGAGTGGAGAGCTTATCTCTCTACCCTTTCTAACTAACCCGGATTTCTCACCAGTCGGTTCGAAATCCGCCCTCCGGGCTTCGACTCATCCCGCTTGAAGCGGGATTCGCTCAGGGTTAGCCTTGAGCGAGGTGCAAAAGCGACGAGTCGAAACTTTTTGCGCCAGATGGTGCAAAAAGTATATTTCTCTTAGAACGCGTTAGCGTACTGTGAGAAATACAGGCTAATAACCCAAATACACCTCGGAGGTGTACATGGGTTTATGCGACTAGATTCCATTTCATAAATTTCTCATTAAAGGGCAAAATTTTGGGTTCTTTCGTATTTAACTTGCAAATTTATAATGGGAAAGAGCTATTAATGATTT
>CAZHVX010000198.1:0-3211 GCA_964536295.1 uncultured Pseudomonadota bacterium | reverse complement strand
TTGCATCATCCGATGGTGAAGCGATCGAGCAGGCCATTAGGATGATCAAAAATCTCACAGCGGTTCCAGAGGTTGGCAAATATTACAAGGGCACGGTTAGAAAGATTATGGATTTTGGCGCCTTTGTTGAAGTGATTCCAGGGACCGATGGTCTTGTCCACATTTCACAACTTGAAAATCATCGTGTGAAGAATGTTACGGATGTTGTGCAAGAGGGAGACGAGGTTGTCGTTAAGGTGCTTGAGATCGAGCCGGGTTCAGGCAAAATTAGACTTTCACGCAAAGATGCCGTCGGGCATGAGAGTGAAGTCGAATAGAATTTAGTGCTTAGAGCTTAGCTGAGAGATGAGAGTTTATAGTCGATAGGGTTGTCATCCTCGGGCTTGACCCGGGGATCCAGTCTTGAAGATTTAAAAGGCGTCTGGTTTAAAAACCCGGCGCCTTTTTTTATCATAAATTCGAAGCAAACCACGAAGGCACTATGTCACAAAGTTTTTTATTTCTTATTAACCTAAAAGCCTTAGTGTCTTTGTGGCTTCGTGGTTAGAATTAGGAGAATTGAGAGGGAATGCGCACCGAGGAGATAAGGCCATTTTGTTTTGTGAAATCAAATTTTCATCTCCAACTCGAATTTTTTAACAGAATGAGAATATTTTATCTCAACGACCTGCAGGGCACTTAAAAGTAAGCCACGCGGGTTGCCAATAAAATCAATCAACATTTCTTGAACCAGCGTCTTAAAATCCTCGTACGGCAAAGCGATTTTATCGATAATCGCGTAGATGTCTTCAGGATCCTGTTTATAAAAACGCTCCAATTTCAATCTAATCAAATCTCTTTCTGTAACGGATTTAACAGTTAAATGATTTCCTACATATTGATTAACAGCTTCGGTATGCACAAGGTCAACCGTTGATGCTATTGTTATTATATCTACCGAAACATTTAATCGCTCACATATTTTCTGAAACGCCGTTGCATTTTGTGTTGGCGCGATATCAATATCCAGCGTTGCCCTGTCGCGAATATCCTGTAAGATAATTGCCAGGCCACCAACAACTGTTACCTCTATTTTTTGATTTTCCCTTTCCAGTTCTTCATCAATTTTTTTAAAGAGATTTATTGCATCTTCTTTTTTTATAGGTTTTAGTTTTGACTGTGCGATCATGTTAATCTCCTTTTCTGGTAGAAACGAAATTGAGAAAGAAGCAACTGTGCCCTAACAGGTTTCTGATTAAGGTGCCAGTCACCCAGAAATTGAAACTTTTGTACCTCCTTTCTGGTTGTATCCAGAAAGCGGACATCCTCTACCAAGGCATGATATAGATGGGACCTGTGGGGATAGAAAAACATTTTAAGTTTTGCCGTTTGTAATAAAAGTTTTCTTAATGTATCCAGCCAGGGAAGTGATTTAAGGGTTAGCTCATAGAAGACACGCCCCTTTTTATGAACCTTTTGTACATATCCCCGGCGTACCAGGGATCGGAGGGCTGTTAAATCATTCTTTACCTGGTCCCTCTCTACAACGCCAAATGTAGCCAGTTTTCTGAGGACTGTTTCAAATGTATTCTCCATAACTTCTCGTAATAATTAATTAATATTATATATCTAACTATACATAAGTCATATTATAAGAAATTATATGATATATCAAGCTATTAGTCAATATTTATATATTTGACATATTAAACCGGAGCCAAATATATTAATAATTACAGATAGTTGAAGGCGTAGAAATTTTTCTGGCTTTTAAGCCTAAAAATCTTGGTGAATTTGAGACTTGGTGGTTAGAATTAAAAAACTGCGTGCTTAGCGCTCCCATTGGTAAAAAATCCAGCAACGTGGCAATTCCCCTGATATTTTTTTGATGGATATCTTCCCTGCGGGGGCTATGATTTAGTTAACGGCTATATAATATTTTAATTTTTGATGGGATGTTCGTCTTCTTCATTCTTTTTCTTTGCGGCTAAAAGATTTTCTTGTTTCTGCACATCCATTGCATACATGGAGCCGTGGTTGAATGCTTCTGCAAGCTTGGGATATCTTTCTGTATCCAGAAAAAGCCTTGCGCCTGCATAAGGGCCGGTATTTAATGTAACCTCAATATTTTCGTTTTTATTTTCTTTGGACACCTCAACTTCATGCAATGTATTTTCAAAACCATTCTCGTGTGGGAAGCGAAATGTGAAAGATGTTTTATTATCCGTTGAGACGTAATCATCAAATGAAGAGGAGAGGCTCCGCGGAGGTTCCTCATGCAGAATTTCTTTATGTACGTAGAAATTTTCCATTTCATTGGGTATATTTTTTGAGATGAGCCGCATCTCATGCGCGAATGGATTGGCCATTTTTGCATATTTTTCGATTTCATCCGGACTCGCCTTATGAAATTTATCGGGCCATTTATCTATATTATCGGTTGTTCGGATGTAGCCGTCGTCTTGGTCATTTAATCCTGAAAAAGGATTAACAATGGCCTGAACGTATTTTCCGTCATTATCCTTAAATTCAACCAGAACCCTGTTTTCACCCTTCTTTATGAATTTAAATGTTTCGGGATATTTAATCGTAACAATAGGCGTTGGTTTTGCCGGGCCCCTGCCGGGCTTTGCCTTGGCGGTTGACAGCTCTTCGTTGCGTTCTACAAGGTATTTATGCGCGGATGCGAACCACCTTCCAGGGTCCCGTTCTTTTCGTTTTGTCGAGCCGTCAGGCTGATGGATGGTGACAGCAATATCTCCAAATTCCGGGTCATTATATTGGTAATGGGCGACATCTTTACTGCAATAGTACAATCGCTTACCTGTTTCAGGATCGATTTCATATACAGTTGGTCCATCTTTACATTTTGTATCGGACACATAAATGAGTTCAGAGACATCGAATCTGACATCAGTAGTATGAACCTCGCCATCAAAGGTGTATCCGACTTTAGGGATCCATTTTTGACCGGTTTCATCTTTCTGACAATAATTATCAAGAGGTAATTTATAAGCAGGATCGGACATCAGTTTTTTATAGGCCCATCTGTCTTCGAATTCGTCACCTACACCTTGAATCTTTTTGTTAAACCTCTCTATCTGTTTGTTATAGCCTCGCCAGGTGGAACTAAGGGGGTTCCAGATGATTTTTTGATGGTGACCCTTTTCATCGATAAGGGGAGTGGTGGAAAATACGTTTTGTTGACTCTTGTGTCATTCTGAGTCCGCCA
>CAZHVX010000197.1:0-3288 GCA_964536295.1 uncultured Pseudomonadota bacterium | reverse complement strand
AATTCAATAAAATAACCCCTTCCAAATCCTTTTGATATACCAATGATGCTCGCATTTCCATCAAAAACTATATCAAATATTTTATTAGCCCCATGAGATGTAAGCCAGAAATCTATTCTCTTTACTTTTTTTATGTGTTCCTCATCCAATATACCATCATGACAGGGGTTCCCCTCTTGCGTGGTTGCACCCGTAACTTTTCTTTCTTTATTCTCAATATATGCCCCTGCTATCGGGTGAAGTTCCCTGGGAATACTAAAACGCTCCATATGAATCTCTGCATTCTGAATCTTATTTTTCTCAGAGGCGTAAAATAAATTCATACCATCGGTGTATGTAGTTCCGATTTCCATGGAAATGTCTCTTGTTGCGACAAAATCAATCGCAATCCTTGGGATTGGGTAATATTTTTCAACCACCTGGAGAGACCCACCTTCTTCGTGGTTTTCATCCTCTATCCATATTGTTTCCTGATATGTTCTTATAACACCAGTGATTTCTAGTTTTTCGACTGTCAGATTTACTTTCATTTGTTTTTCCTCCCGGATTTCGGCGCGGCCAACTTCTCTTTCCCTTTATCACTCTTTTCAGGTTGTGCCTTCGCCCTCTTCGCCGGTTTAATCGCTGGTTTAATCACCGGCTCGATCACGGGTTCGCCGACGAACTCATCCAAATCCTCCTTTAAGGTGAAAAACGACCTCTCTTCGACTTCTCTAACTGCAATCTTCGGCTTTTTCTTCGCCGTGGGTTTCACCATGGGTTTCACATCGGGCTTTACTTCAGCCTCCACCTCTTTCTCCTGGCCGAGGGATCCATAAACCTTAACATCGTTCAGGCGAAAGGTAATTCTTACGCCATCCGGGCGAAACCCTACTACGACAGCCTCATTGCCCTTTAAAGTCCGAATCCTGTTCTGATGCCGGGTGTTGTAAAAATCCAAACTGCAATCCTCGCCGCCGACAGAAAAAATCTTATCCTCCATGATCTTTTCCAGTTTTCTCAAATTTTCATCTAAGTTGTTCATAGCCTAATGTTTAAAGTGAATAAATCAAAATTTGGGACACCATTATATTTATAGGTGCATTTTTTATTTTTTTTCCAGAACACACTCATCTAACCATATCCTTTCCATTGATGGCACAATCTCACCAAAACTCTCTACGCCCTTACTTCTGGGGTAAGCAAGAAAAAGATTCTGCTTTACCTCGACCCATCCCCAGCAAAGAGAGGCGCCAACCCTCTTCGGGAAAAGAAAGAACTTTCTTTTTACCCTCGTCGCACCGGTACGGTAAACTTTTACAGACTTTTTCATCCTCACTCGGTTTTAGGTTTACTATCCGGCCTTCTGCCTTTTAAATACTGCTTCAGATAAGCCCTCTCCAGCTTCCTCAGCTTTCGGTAAAGTTCATAATCCATCCCCTCTGGCCTTTCGGTTATCATTGGCGCAAAGTTGCTTTTTGCCTTCTCTCCTGGGACTGTCGGGATTTCTGAAATTTTAGAAACCTTCTTTCCCGGAATTAACCGCTTCCATCCCTTTTCCATATTCCTCTTTGAAGTTTTCAATCTCCGCCAGAATGTAATCGTTCTTTATCACTATCGGTGGCGTGTATCCCTGATCTGCGAACCGCGAAAAGATAACTACCTTCCCCGCGTAATCCCCGTGAAGCACCCTCGCGAATAACGTATCAATCTTATCCCCGTAAAAAACTTTTGACATTGGTTTCTTTATCACTTCCACAATATTGTACCCATTTACGGTAACAACCCTTCCTTCCCGCTCAACGAAGTAAACATTATGAGGCTTCACAAAAGCGTAAACACCCCAATTACTGATAAAAAAAGCGGGATCATCCACCTGCGCGCAAGAGTTAAACCACCTGCCAAAAGCGTTGAGCAGTGCGAAATACTCTACGTGAGCGAAATCCCCCGGAAGTATATCCTTTACGCAGGAACTCACTACTTCCCCCGTGTTCGGCACGTACATAGCCGCATCAAACTGAGGATGAACCATGCTGATACTCAAATCCCCACTGGTGAGGGTGCTCTTAACATGATCATATTCGGCAAAAGGCAGATCCTTTTTCATTCTGATTTTTAAAAGAACGTGCCCGATAGGTCGAACACTCAAAGGATCTATTTCGTTACTCATCTGGTTGGTTTTGTTAATAAATCCATTGTCTTGCTATCTCGCAAAGTGCAACAAAAACTGCATCTTTATATCTTTTTAATTGTCCAAGTTGTGCATAAGAAACTAAATCCGGGTGAATGCGTTTTTCACGATCACATTCTTCTCCATATTTCCATCCCAGCGTAAGATATGCTTGCACCCAACGTCCATGTAATTCTTCAGGAGAGCGTGAACGTTGTTCCCCACATTGACGTTCAATTACATTAAAAAATTGATCTTTGAAGTCCTGTTCTCGTTCATTCCATAGTACAGGAATTATTGGGGCATTTGCTGCTTCTGCTGCAAGCCTCGCAGCATCATATACAAATCTTGCCCTACGTTCTATTAATGTTTTCATTTGTCTTGGGGTTGATTTTTAAAATTGTTCAAGGTCTTCTAATAATTATGAGTTGTTATTTTAACTGGTGTTCGTTTCCTTTTGATAACTTCTTTAGCTTCTTCCAGCGTATCATACCACCCTGTTGTGTAAGCATCAACATTATCAGGATTAAACCAAAAGCCAAAAATAGATTTCCGCTGAATACAAAACGTTTTCCTTGTTCCATAATCATATTCTTTTATTCTGTATGTTTTCATTGTTCTTTGGTTTGGTTAAATATTGCATATATAATACATTCTATTATTTGGCGGTTTTGCTAAATATTTTTCTAAGAATCCTCTTTATCTCTTTGTTGAGATCATCATCTGTCGTAATCCTTTCATCAAAAACTCTTTTTGTGAAATGTCTAACCATTTTGGATGCTAAGCCTGCGGGAGAACGATCATCAATTTTATCCAGATCAATAATATCCTTATTAGACCAATGATCTTCGGCTGTGTGTCTTTGGATCATCTTTTGAATTTTTTATGGTACTCTTTCTGCATTACATCAACATCCCTGCCACTAGGCGAAATCCCGCGGTCGCGAAGATAATTCTCAAGGATAATGGAAATCATCCCTGAAAACGTCCTGCGCTCGGCAACACGTAATTCCTCTATCCTGCTGTTGAGATCATTATCTATTGTGATGCTTTTACTTACTTTGCTCATGATCTGAAGCTTTAATTTCAATGCAAATATAATACGAAAAAATAAGATAGTCAAGGAAATTGTTCTTTTTT
>CAZHVX010000196.1:0-3299 GCA_964536295.1 uncultured Pseudomonadota bacterium | reverse complement strand
AACTCATCCAGATCATTTATATTATCGATAATAATACTGGCTTCATCCTCCAAAACCCCACTTTTTTGACTGACGGAAACAATAATGGATTTTTTGCTCCTTTGTATTTCCAGATCCGCTTCGGGATAAATCTCCAATATTGCCTGGATCACACTGTTTGCCGTTTCGTAATTGCGTTCAAGGGGATCCTTATTCAGCAAATTTAAAATCAGATCATTAAGTTCTTCAGGAACGTTATGAAGTCTTGGTGGAAGATTTTCTCTTTTAATAATTTCCTTAAGTTTTGGAAGTACGTCCGGTTTTTTGACATGTCTTTTTGGAAATGGCACATCTCCGGAAAGGATGTGATAGATCACCGCGGCAAACATAAACAGGTCGGCCCGCTCATCTATTTTTCCGCCCAGTACCATTTCAGGGGAAACATATGGAGCCGGCCCAACCTGTTTTGATTCCCTGGCGTCATTGATCGATACCATAAAACCTGCGTTTATAAGTTTTGCACCAAGTTTCTTTCCATCGCGTAATGTGTATATATTGTCTGGTTTTAATTTAAGGTGCAATATCCCCAGCCGATGCAGATAATCCAGCCCTTTAAGTATCTGGACGGCCAACGCAATAATATACTGGATAAGCATACCCCTTGTCTCATCGTAAAGATTTGTTCCGGGGATATATTCCATCAACGCAAAGTGCTGTTTGTTGTTACGGTCGTATTCAACCGCATGATACCTCGCCACATTGGGGTGAGGGAAAACGCCCACCAGCCTTTGCGCCCTGATCTGAAAGTTATTGTCAAACATCTCAAATTTTTTCAGCGCGGCCCGTTCCGTTTCCTCCTCGCTTTTTTCACCATGGACATTATCCCGAAACCAATTCAAAATCTTGTCCTTAAGCAACCTTGTCATAACATACAGTTTATCTTCTGAAGGCTCTTCCACCAGAAACGACTCTTCCCATGAACTAATGGATAGCATCTTTTGAAAATAATATTCCCTTGTATCGCTGCTGATCGTTGTAAATTCCGGTGTATCATAAGAATTGTTCATTATTTGCTCCCCCTAACCCGGATTTCTCACCAGTTGGTTCGAAATCCGCCCTCCGGGCTTCGACTCATCCCGCTTGGAGCGGGATTCGCTCAGGATTAGCCTTGAGCGAGGTGCGACAGCGCCGAGTCGAAACTTTTTGCGCCACTCGGCACAAAAAGTGCATTTCTCGCAGAATGCGTGAGCGTTCTGTGAGAAATGCAGGCTAATCCCATCCCGGCATTAGTGTTTCTTCATCATCCAGGCCATCTTCCTTCCATTGCTGCCCCGGCGGTTTGATCCCCAGATCCACAATATCGAATATTACAACCGTAATATTGTCCCTGCTACCGCCACGCTTTGCAAGTTCGATAAGCTCGCTGCATATCTGCTTCAAATTTTCTTGTTTCATAGTCTCCGTTGCGGTTCTAAAAAGTTCCTCATCAAGGAAACCGTCGGTCAGACCATCCGTGCACATGATGTATCGGTCCCCCACCCGTGTTGTTAACCTGTCTACCTCAATATTGACCGTTTTCCTTGTACCGACACACTGTGTTATTCGATTACGTTTTTCGGTCTTTGCCTCATCTTCCGTGATTTCTCCCGACTGGAGTTTCTCCTCCAAAATGGATTGATCGACGGTTAGCTGCTGCAACATCCCGTCCCTTAACCTGTAGAGCCTGGAGTCGCCGATATTAACAACGTAAATTTTATTATTTCGCGCCAGACCCGCAACAAGCGTTGTACCCATATTTCCTTTTCGTTTGAATTTATTACTTTTAAGAACCTCGCTTTCCAGCTCGGATTTCAGTCTTATATTTTCATCATAGACGGCCCTGTTTGCGGAGGCAATCGATCTTTTAAAAAGATCCTCTTCACTGAGTTCCGGAAAATGTTCCAGGTCCTGGACGCTTTCATCCCTATCTTCATCTAAGGCCTTTAGTACGTTTGACAAAAAAACATCCATTTTTCTAACTACAAGATCACTTGCAATCTTTCCACCGGCATATCCCCCCACCCCATCGGCCACTATAAACAATCCTATAGATGTGTTAATTTTGAACGAATCCTCGTTCTTTGTCCTTTTGGGATTAACGCCTATATCCGAGATGCCAAAGGCATTAAATATAGGCTTTTTTGATTTTCTTCTCTGCAAGGTCACCTCCGTAAAATTACTGGGCCAATACTATCAAAATGATGGCGCATAGGCAAGAGTGGAAGATCTGGAGGTTTATGCAAACCCCGCAACCATTGAAATCTAGACAAGAATGATGATTTACCATATACATACCGAATGAATCTGGAAAGAATGTATAGTTTGACTAAGGAATTAATTGCTATTCCATCTATATCGGGAAGTGAAAAGGCAAAGGTTGATTTCATATCCAAATATCTAACAAATCTTGGACTATATGTAGAAAAACAGGAAGTCGAACCAAATCGTCACAACGTATATGCCCATTTCCCAAATAACAAACCAAGTATATTATTTAATACACACATTGATACCGTACCCCCTCATTATGGTCCCGATGAAGACAACGATAATATCTATGGGCGTGGTGCCTGTGACACCTGTGGAATACTTGCTTCTTTCATGGAGGCCTTCAGAGATTTGGTTGACGATGGGATAAAAGATATCGGATTTATTTTAACGGTGGATGAAGAGGTTTATCATATAGGCGCAAAAACTGCGGGTAAAAAGATTGAAGCACCTAAATTTTTAATTGTAGGCGAACCCACGAAAAACAAATTGATTCGTGGGGGCAAGGGAATGCTTGGTCTCGTCATCAAGGCACATGGAAAATCTGGACATTCGGGTTACATAGAAAACTTCGATCCGGCAATCCACAAATTAATTGATCTACTGGCTATTCTAAAAAACGATATCCACAATCTTCCTACAGATCCAGAACTAGGGCAATCATCCGTCAATATCGGTGTAATCGATGGTGGCAAAGCACACAACATAGTCTCTGACTACTGCAGAGCAGACATCCTTTACAGAACAACCACGCAAAACAAAGTTATTAAGGACAAAATAATTCGGTTAATAGACGAATATTCACAAACCCTTCCAAAAGGAATGAAACACTTTGACCTTAAATGGACACTTGAAGCAGAACCATTAAGATCGACCAAAGTTATTTCCGGATTTGATACGGATGTCGTTGCTTATGGAACAGATATTCCATCATTTAACTGGAATAAAACTCAGATATTTCTCCTTGGACCCGGTGATTGCCTAAATGCACACAAGGCGCCATCGGATGATCC
>CAZHVX010000195.1:0-3400 GCA_964536295.1 uncultured Pseudomonadota bacterium | reverse complement strand
GAATCCACTATGAAGGATTCCAGCATTAGGGCTCTGGTCGTAGGCGTCATCTTTGGAATTTTATTCGGTAGCGCAAATGCATATCTTGGATTGCGTGTTGGGTTGACTATTTCAACCGCAATTCCATTGGCAGTAATTTCGGTTGCCGTGTTTAGGGTATTAAAACCAATTTGGGGTGAATCAACTATCCTAGAACATAACATCTCTCAAACAACAGGTTCTGCTAGTTCATCGTTGGCTTCAGGGATCATTTTTACGATCCCCGCCCTGTTCCTATGGGGACTAAATCCAGAAATTGCACAGATAGGAATGTTGGCACTCTTGGGTGGAACACTTGGCGTGTTGTTCATGATTCCATTAAGACCATTTTTGATTGTGAAAAAACATCACGAATTACCATATCCAGAAGGCACAGCATCAGCTGAGGTTCTAATGGCAGCGGATGCCGGCGGATCAAGGGCAAAAGATGTTTTTATAGGATTAGGCGTTGGTGCAGTATATAAATTTATTACAAGCTTTTTAAAATTATGGCCCGAACATCTTTCACTGAAGCTTCCACTCTTACCAAAGGCAATGATCGGCCTTGAGGCGGGCCCTGCCCTTATTGGTGTTGGATATATTTTGAATTATAGAATTGCAGCAATCATGGTTGCTGGTGGTTTGCTTTCCTGGCTTGGTGTAATCCCATTGATTGCACTCTTTGGTGACAAATTAGATTTTGCCGTTCTACCTGCAACAAAGTTGATATCCGAAATGTCACCTCAGGAGATCTGGCACAACTACATAAGGTACATTGGTGCAGGAGCCGTTGCGTTTGCGGGAATCATATCAGTCATCAAATCCCTTCCAACTATGTATAAATCCTTCCAGATCGGCATCAAAGGGTTTACCGCAAGTAAAGAGGCAAAAGACCTGACCCCAAGAACAGAAAGGGATCTGCCGATGTCTGTCATATTGGCAGGAATTGCAATTGTGGTACTCATTATCACATTTACGCCAAATATTATTGCAGGAATGGATTTCTTTTTTGGACGACTTGTCTGCGCACTATGCATCGCATTCTTTGCATTCGTATTCGTAACCGTTTCATCCCGCATAGTTGGTATGGTAGGCGTTACATCCAATCCAACATCTGGAATGACGATTGTTACACTAATCGGAACAAGTATTATTTTTTATTTACTCGGCTGGAGAGATATAACTGGTAAGGCTGCAGCGCTAACTGTGGGTACCGTTGTTGCGATAGCCGCATCAATTGCGGGTGACATTTCACAGGATCTAAAAACCGGCTATCTAATCGGAGCAACTCCAAAGAAACAGCAGTTCGGTGAATTAGTTGGCACAATCTGTTCTGCTTTTTTTATCGCCGGCGCGGTTTGGTTACTTGGTGCAACATTTGGATTCGGTTCAACAGAATTACCCGCACCACAGGCAACACTAATGAAAACCGTTATCGAAGGTGTATTGCAAGCCAATCTT
Organism: uncultured Pseudomonadota bacterium; assembly: GCA_964536295.1. Lineage (GTDB taxonomy): Bacteria > UBA10199 > UBA10199 > CAZHVX01 > CAZHVX01 > CAZHVX01. The sequence continues at coordinate 1,921 of CAZHVX010000195.1, read as the reverse complement.
CCCTGGGGATTGGTCCTCGCTGGTGCTGCTATGGCTGGTGTTTCAGCGCTACTTGGCGTCCCACCACTTGCGTTCGCAGTCGGTATGTATCTTCCACTATCAACAATGACCCCAGTTTTTATCGGTGGCTTGATAAGAAGGATCGTTGAACATGTCAGAACACGCAGAGAAAAAACAGATGATGTAAGTAAGGATCAGGGTATTCTCTTTGGTTCAGGATTGATTGCAGGAGAAGGAATCCTTGGTGTTTGCATCGCCCTCTTTGCCTTCTTTGCAGGAAAACCCAAGGGGCTTGGCCTAGCTCTGCCAGATGGAGTTGGCGAGGCACTATCGCTGGTTGCATTTTTAGGCTTGGGTCTTATCTTGTTTAGGATTGGAAAGAAGAAACATCTGTAAGATTGGAATGCCGTCATCCTGAGTCCGTTTAAGACGGACGAAGGATCCAGTGTTTATCAACGGGATCCTTCGGTCGCCCTTGCTCCCTCAGGATGACACTCTGTTTTTAATCAATCTTCACAATCTTTCCACTTACACCCTCATCGGTCACATCCAACATTCCGTATGAATGATATGGGGCCCCTCTGTTATCCAGGGGACTTCCGGGATTGAAAAATATAATTCCATGATTTATCTCATTGAATGGATGATGTGTATGGCCAAATACAATCGCATCAACGTTTTTGTCCCGAAATACATTTTGTACATATTGAAATGTGTGTTTGGATGATCCTGCCCCATGAATCAAACCAATTCGCCTACCCAGAATTTCGACAACACGATTTCTAGGCAAAATCGATATAAGATTGTCTTCATCCATATTTCCCGCAACCGCCTGTAGGTTGCACATACCGTTCAACTCTTCGTAAAATTCCCTGGAGGCAAAATCCCCCGCATGTAAAACCATATCGGTGGATCTGATCACCTCTACAAGTTTATCTGGAAGCTTGTCACCTGCACTTGGAATATGCGTATCTGATATAACAATTAACTTCATTTTATAAATCCGAAATAGGAAGTCCGAAACTTGAAACAAATCTGAAATACGAAGATCGAAACTAATAATTCTAATTTCGGTATTCGAATTTGTTTCGGATTTCGAAATTCTTATTTCGGTTTTCTGATATGTTTCAAATTTCTTAATTCTAATTTCGAGTTTTACAATTTTACTGGTTCGCAAAGGTTGGAGCAATTCTAACTTTTATTTAAAAATAATCCAACTTTTTTTGTCCCCTCAGAACCTGTTTAGATATTCTCTGGTTTCCTTTGCTATCACTCCAGATAATGCAATCAGCGCAATAAGGTTTGGAACTGCCATGAGGCCATTCATTACATCTGCAAATGACCAAACGAGTTCAAGTTTAACCGTTGCTCCAACAAAAATTACAATGATCCATAGAATTCTATATGGAAGAATTGACCTAACACCAAACATATATTCCATGGCCTTTTCCCCATAATAGGACCATCCAAGTAATGTAGAGTACGCAAAGAAGATCAATCCAAAACCAACAATCAATCCACCCCAATTACCGGGTAGTGCATGGCTAAATGTGATAGTTGATAGAGCCGCGCCTGTTTCACCCGAGTTCCACAAACCAGTTGAAACAATTGCAACACCTGTTAAGGCACATACAACAACCGTATCAATAAATGTTTGCGTCATCGAAACCAACGCCTGATTGACCGGATTGGAGGTTCTTGCCGCGGCGGCTGCAATTGGTGCAGAGCCAAGTCCTGATTCATTTGAAAAAATTCCCCGCGCAAATCCAAAACGGAGAGCCATTGATACGGTTGCACCTGCAAAACCACCCGCCGCTGCATGGCCATCAAAGGCGGATCTAAATATTAGCGAAATCGTTGCGGGCAGATTTTCCCAATTAGCTATCAAAATCGCAACGCACCCCGTAATATATACAACTAT
>CAZHVX010000194.1:0-3428 GCA_964536295.1 uncultured Pseudomonadota bacterium | reverse complement strand
TCTTAAGATTTTTTTGTAGACTTTTATTGATAGGGATCCCTTCTTTCAAGCGAATTTTTTCCATCTCAAATTCTTTTTCACCGGCGGTGTATATTCTGTCAAAACCCGGAGCTTTTTTGGAGCTTCTTAGCTCTCTCATTATATTTCCGGTGATTTTTTTAAAGATTTTTAAAGGAACAAAATTTTCAATCCTAATAGCCAAAAAGAAGTGCCCAAGTTTATAAGGCGCCTTTTTTCCATTTTCATCAACACCAAGAAGCCCCTTTAGATATGATCCATCTTGCAAAGATGCGCAAAGTATCTCGACCATAACCGCCCAACCGTAGCCTTTATGCCCACCCAACAACTCGGTTGCCCCACCCATAGGCAACAATGCAGCATCTCCAGTTGTAAGATCATTCAATAGTTTTTTTGTATCAGTATGCGGCTCCCCACGATTGTCAATTGCCCACCCCTCAGGCGTTGGTTCCTCCGCCCGATCGTACAACTCAATCTTTCCTCGCTGAGCTATTGAGGTTGCACAATCAATCAGAAAAGGAATGGCCTCATCTGTTGGCGCACCAAATGTAAGCGGATTAGTACCAAGCATCGGCTCAACTCCATATGTTGGTGCAATAGATGGTCTGGCATTTGTGACCGTCAAGCCAACCATCCCCTCTTCAACAGCCATCAATGGATAATAACCCGCAATGCCATAATGGGTTGAATTTCGCACAGCAACCGCTCCCAAACCAAACTTTTTGGCCTTTTTGATGGCCATCTGCATTGCTTTGTAAGCTACAACCTGCCCCATTCCATGATTACCATCAACAACTGCGGTTGTTTTTTCATCTTTAATAACTTTTAAATCTGTTATCGGGTTTTGAACCCCTTCTTTGATCCTATCGTAATACATCTTGAGACGCCCAACGCCGTGAGAATCTATTCCAAATAAATCGGACTTGATCAAAATATCCCGACATATATGTGCATCACCCCCTGGCACACCAAGCTTGATGAAAACATCTTTTATGAAATCCTTTACAACATCAACTGGCAGATATACGACATTAGCCTCCATGTAGCCTCCAATATTTCGGTATCTTGCAATAACACAATGCATTTGTCTAGGGGATATAATCCCTGATTTTCATTATAGGAACCTCTGAAAAATTACATTAAGCACCTTGTTTGTCATTCTGAGTGATATTAAAGCGCCCGCCAGAGGCGGGTCAGCCTCCGGCTGAAAGAATCCCGTTTGTTTAGTGTTCACGCGGGATCCTTCGGCTTTGCCTCAGGATGACACGCAGTAAAAATAACTTTAATGCGTCAAAACCTTAATTTTTCAGAGGTTCCTATATTTTTCTTGAAAAATACCCCAATAGTTGTAGATTTCACAATATGAAAAAATTTCAATCTGTCTTGTTAATCTTTGTGTTTTTTTTTGCTTCGTTATCCTTCGCCGCTGACGAAACCGTAGTTATCGGTGAAAGTGAAGTCCTTGAGTATATATTATCAACCGCGCCAGAATCTAGGATCGCAATGGAGGATTTGGGAATCTACGAAGCATATTTCATGACATCCAAATCCGTATTCGATACATATTTTACCGCCGAGGCAAATCATACGCGTGACGAATTGCGCAGAAGCTCCACATTTTTTGGGGACAGACAAGATGTTACAAACTGGAATTTAGGATTGGCAAAGGAATTACCCTTTGGAACATCCACAAGCGTTGAGTGGACCAATCAAAGGAGCAAAGCATTCAATACAGCCACTATTAATGGCGTAAGCATCTTCCCAACCGATGCAACGTACGAAACAACGGCCATTTTTTCCATATCACAGCCCCTACTGAAAAATTTTGGTGGAATGAATGATCGCGCATCCGTCAAACAATCAAAACGGGCATTGGAGTCAATGGATGCATCTACGAAGTATAGAGTAGCAAATGTTGCCTACCAAGGGCTTCTTTTGTACTGGCAATGGATGATAGCATCTGAAAATATTTCTGCCTGGGAACAATCTGTTGCCGACGCACAAAACTTCTTGAATATTACAAAAAATAAAAAAAAGCTGGGAACCGCTGAAGAAACGGACCTTTTAGCAGCTGAGGCAAACCACATAACACGTCAAAATGGACTTGCAAATGCAAGGAAAACGTTAGGTCAGATCGAAAAATCACTTAGGGTTACCTTAGGGCTCTCCCCAAACGTAACCCTAATTCAAAAAAATAAGGATCTACGCAAAATCCACGATATTATTCCAGATCTGGATGATGCCTTGAACGCCGCATTTTCTAAAAGATGGGACTATATCGCCTATAAGAAAGAATTGGAGATGCAAAACATCAAGGTTGTATCATCGCAGAACAAACGTTGGCCAGAACTTGACCTTGTAGGATCACTATCACTTAATGAATTGGATTCATCCTATTCTGATACATGGAAAGGCACCAACAAAAATGCATGGACCGTAGGTATGAATTTATCCATCCCATTAGAAAACAGATTCGCCAGAGCTGAATACAAACAAGCAAAACACGAAAAAGCTAAGTCGCTGATCAAATTAAAACAATTAGAAAATGGCATCTCTAACTCGATAAATGAAATATTAAATCGTCTAAATGCAAATATAGAAATTCTTAGAAACGCGGAAAAAACCGAGAGCCTGCAGCGTAAGAAATTAACGGCAGAATTAAACAAATACAAACTTGGTAGATCCACATCTGAACTTATTGTAAGATATCAGGATGACCGTTTAAATAGTCAGCAAGGCACCCTAAACGCCTGGGCAGATTACTATATGGCCGTACTGGATCTCAAACTAGCTGAAAACAACTTAATAGATCTATAAAAAATATGAATAAACTAATTAAATTCTTTATCAATCAACCCCTGTTTGTAAACCTGCTATGCGTTTTTATTGTTATTGCCGGAACAATAGCACTAAAGACAATGATCCGCGAAATGTTTCCCAATGTTAATTATGACATTGTTATGGTTTCAACAACATATCAGGGTGCATCACCTCGGGACATTGAAAAACTTATTACGATCCCATTAGAAAAAGAACTCAAAGAAGTCGATGATGTTGAAGAACTAACTTCGGCATCAATTGAAAACTTTTCTTTGATCCATATCAAGATAGATCCCGATGCCGACGATCCAAATCAAGTTGTTACGGATATTCAACGAGCCGTTGATAAAGCAAAAGATTTACCTAAAGATCTTTTAGATGACCCGATCGTTAAGGAGCTTGAAACAAAGGATGTTCCAGTTATTGAGATTTCGTTGGCATCCGACATGAGCGAGTTTGATCTACAAAATCATGCACAAACCCTTGAAGATCAATTGTTGGACATACCAGAAGTTTCATCCATCACCCGCAAAGGCTGGAGAAATAAGGAAATTTGGGTTGAGGTAAGCCCAGAGAAATCCAGCATGTAC
>CAZHVX010000193.1:0-3460 GCA_964536295.1 uncultured Pseudomonadota bacterium | reverse complement strand
TTAATTACGCCGAATTCCCTGCCAACCTTTGCAAACTTCTCGATACCATAATCCAAATCACTCTTCGTATGTCCACCAGAGACCATGACACGGATGCGAGCCTTGCCCTTTGGCACCGTTGGATATCCTAATGCCATTCCAAAGACTCCCTCTTCAAAGAGACGCTTGCTCATCCCGTGGGCGATGCTTGCCTCTCCTAACATAACGGGGGTAATGGGTGTTTGACTGTGCCCTATATCAAATCCCAATTCTTTCATGCCTGATTTGAAATAAGCACTATTGTCCCAAAGTTTTTTTACAAGGTCTTCGTTCGCTTCCAATAATTCAATGCCCTTTAATACCGCAGCTGCCTCACATGGTGAAAGCGCATTGGAAAATAAGAATGGTCTTCCGCGTTGTTTTAGCCAGTCAATCAAATCCTGACTTCCACAAACAAAACCGCCGGCAGCACCGAAGGCCTTTGATAACGTTCCAACCTCAATGTCAAATCTATCACCAATACCAAAATGATTAACAACTCCTCGCCCACCCCTGCCTAGCACGCCTTCGCCGTGGGCATCATCAACCATCGTGATGCAATTATATTTTTCACCAAGCTCACAAATCGTCTTAAGATCCGCAATGTCGCCATCCATTGAAAAAACACCGTCGGTAAGAATATATCTTCTTTTAAAATCGGTGTTTTCTTTTATCTGTTTCTCAAGATCGGCCATGTCATTGTGCTTGTATCTAATGATCTTGGCCTTTGATAATCTGCACCCATCAATAACGGATGCATGATTGAGCTCATCACTAAAAATCCCATCCTCTTTTGTGATAATGGCAGGGATAACACCCGCATTTGATGTGAATCCGCTCTGAAAAACAATACAGGCCTCCCTCTCTTTAAATTTAGCGAGGGCCTTTTCCAACTTAATATGGATAGCCATTGTGCCAGCTATTGACCTTACGGCTCCTGCACCAACGCCATATTTATCGATTGCTTCCTTTGCTGCCTTAACTATCTCGGGATGGTTGGCCAAACCAAGGTAGTTATTCGCAGAAAAATTCAACAATTTTTTTCCATCAATCATAACCCATGGATCATTTGCACTCTCCAAGGTTCTGATATTATTGTACAGGCCAGATTCGCGTAGCTCTTTTAGACTTTCTCCTATGAAATCAAGTTTTGGCATATTGCCTCCTTTGTTTTGAAACAGGATAAACGCCGATGAACACAGATATTTCTTACGCTTAAGCGAAACAAACCTGATACATATCTGCGTTAATCAGCGTTTATCCTGTTTCGTTTTTATATCAAAATAATGTCCACCAAATAGTTTTTATAAGATCAATTGGTGATTTCATAATCTCAAGTGAAGCCGCAGTTTCAAAGCCTGAATGTACCATGCAATTATTGCAGCGCTTGTCCTTCTCCCAACCATATTTATCCCTTGAAACATTGTTCATATATTCCCTAAACGTTGGGTAATGGCCATCTGTTATCAGATAGCAGGGGGCCTTCCATCCACGTACGTTGTACGTAATGGTCCCCCAGGGAAGGCATGAATATTCTTTTTTGCCAGTCAAAAAATCCAGGTATGGAGGACTGTTCCAAAGTGGATATTTTTTTATCTTTTTCTTTAGGCCCTTAAATTTTTCTATAATTTCTTCTCTCCCCATAAAAACAGATTGGTCATCAACATCCTCATAACCAAAACCGGGGGCTATCAACATTCCATCAACACCGACGTCCTTTAAAGTTTCGAACAAAGCCTCAATCTCCTCTACGCTAGTTCTCTTATATACCGTTGTATTCGTGCAAACGGTGAACCCCGCCTTTTTCGCAAACTTAATGCCTTCAATCGCCTTATCAAAGGATCCCTCTTTGCCCGTTATCGCATCATGGGTACCCGCAAGGCCATCTACGTGAACATTGATGTTAAATCGCGGGTGGGGCTTCCAATCATGAATCTTTTTATGAAGGAGCTGGGCGTTGGTACACAGATAGACCACTTTTCCGAGCGCCAGCGTTTTTTCCACCAACTCATCAATGTCTTTGTAGATAGATGGCTCTCCCCCCGTTATGGTAACAACCGGAGCACCGCACTCATCGATGGCCTTGAAACATTCGTCCAATGAGAGGGTTTGATTTATCGTATCACGATATTCAATGATCCTACCACACCCCTCGCAATTCAAATTGCATCGGTGGAGTGGTTCGAGCATTAACACAAATGGAAACTTATCGTTTCCTCTACGTTTTTGTGTCATTACATATTTTGAAACGGCTAGTGTTTGTTTAAAAGGTATCGGCATAGTGCGCCTTAGCTAACATATGGATTGGGCAATGTCAAATCCCGATGCTTGACTTTACACCATAAATTGATAATCTAAGGCCCCATTGGGGGCGTTAAATGACAATAGTTTCAAATATTTATAGACGAACAATACTTATAGCTACACTGCTTTTAGCAACTTCGTTGTTATATAATTCGTTTAGCCTCACGTTTTCCGTTTTTTTGGGTTTTTTTGTAACAATATTGAGCTTTTTCTTCTCGATCGCCACGATTTCGTCACTTTCTGAAAATAAACGATCGATTTTTATATTTTTGCCTATATTTTGCGGAAAATTACTACTTCTTGCTGCAATTCTCTGGGTAATTATTGTAAAATTTGGAGCCCAACCGATCCCCTTATTAATTGGATTATCATCAATAATTGTGGCTATATTGTGGGCGGGATTAACAGAAAAATGAACGATTTTAATTTAATACATACGATATTTAGCGCTATGAACATTGGGATCGATGTAAATGAGTCCAATCTACATATTTTCACCTCCGGGCTGGTGGCTATAGTTTTAATAATTGCAAGTTTTCATGTTTACAATAAGGCAAAAAAAACCGGCAAGATGATCTCCCCGCCCGCCAGGATCGGAATTTACAACACATTTGAATTAACAACTCAAACAATACTAGGATTATTGCGTGATATCCTTGGAGACAAAGCTGAAAGATATCTGTCTCTAATTGGATCGCTATTCATCTATATTTTTGTATGTAACCTTTTGAGCGTAGTTCCTGGTTTTGTCGCACCAACAAATAATTTGAATACAACCCTTGCATGTTCTCTCGTTGTTTTTGTTTTTTACAATTATGTCGGAATCAAGGAACTTGGAATAAAAAAATATATAAAACAAATGGCCGGCCCGGTAGCATGGCTGGCTCCATTTATAGTAATCATCGAGCTTATCAGCCACATAGTGCGTCCCATTTCAATGGGCGTTCGCCTTTATGGGAACATGATGGGTGACCACCTGGTGTTAGTCATGTTTTCCGATCTTGTGCCATTTTTGGTCCCCATACTTTTTATGTTGTTAGCTATCTTCGTTTCATTTATACAGGCCTTTGTCTTTAGTTTATTATCAACTGTCTATATCGCATTGGCGACAAGCGATGAAGGCTAGGTAGTTGTAAGG
>CAZHVX010000192.1:0-3520 GCA_964536295.1 uncultured Pseudomonadota bacterium | reverse complement strand
TTGGCGGACTCAGAATGACACAAGGGTCAACAAAACGTATTTTCCACCACTCCCACTATGGCAATTGCAATTCTTCTGCAAAACGATTGAATGGAATAACACGAACGGGCAATGTTGCATGCTGATAATCCTTCTCACCCAAATGCACAACGTAAAACGTTGGAATCTTTAGTCTTTCGGCAAAATAGGGCAATGAAACGGGAATCCCCCGATCACTCAGTTTGCATTCCACCGCAAAAAGAGGTCGGCCATTTTTTAAAACCACAAAATCCACTTCGCGCTTGTCGGTATCCCTTATATATCGAAGTTCCATCGAATATCCCTCAGTATTTTCAATGAAATGACAATATTTTAAAAGCTGACTTGCCACAAAGTTTTCAAACCGCGCCCCTTCATCCACCACAAGCGCCCAATCCCAGAGATAGCACTTCATCTCTTTTTTCACCGCCCTGATCTTTGGGGAACCAAATGGTGGTATCCTAAATACTACAAAAAGCCTTTCTAAAATATTCAGCCAGTTAACAACTGTAGAGTGCGCAACCTGAAGATCTTCTCTAATGGAATTAACAGACAACGGCGAACCAACAAGGCTCGGCAGGTGATCAACCATTCTTGAAATTAATGCAATCTCGTCAACCCTCTCCAGATCACGGAGGTCATCTCTTAGGACCTGCTGTTTCCTTTCCATTTGCCAACGACGAAGGTCCCTTTCGGATTGGGCAAAAAATGGTTCTGGAAAACCACCAAATTTAAGGAGGGCCTCAACCGTGCTTCGTCCCACGTGCTTATCAATCTCTCGCAAGCTTAACGGATGTAGCTGATAGAAATGGTACCTACCTGTAAGCGCATCCCCCCCTCTTCTATACAAATCAAGACGCGCACTTCCGGTAACAAGATACTGTCGACTCGATTTTGTTTTATCATATAGTCCCTTGAGATAATTTCTCCAACGTTTATACTTATGGACCTCATCGAAAATTATAAGCTTTTCATTAGGCGGAAGCTCATTGTGTAAAATTTTTTGTTGATCCTCTAGATTATCCCAATTTAGGTATGCAGGATGGGTCTCGTCACCCCCCAACAACTGCAAGGATAATGTGGTTTTGCCCACCTGTCTTGGGCCGCTTAAGAAAACCATCTTTTTTTTTAGATCAGCACTGATAAACGATTTTAAATAACGATTTTTTACAGCCCTGACCATTTTATGCACCTCCTTAAACTACTCATGAGTATTTTACACTACTACTTAAAATAATCAAGCTCTATTTTATCTGCAATATACTGGCCGGTACCTTCGCCTACGGGCCATTCTTAGGATCTGGCCAATTCAACCAAACGTTCCCATTTTAAATGATTTGCCTGAGCCTCGCCACGGCAGGCATACCAACATTTGCTACACTTGATCTCAGGAACGTTTTTCCTCTTGTACTCGGAAAAATGACACATCCTTGATAACTCGGAACACGGCCTGACATATCCATCGGGTGCGACCTGGACCCATTTTGTCCCGGCCTTACAATCCGGAATGTGAGTATCCCTAAAATAGACAGGAATATTATCTAAATAATAACTTGAATTTTTTATCTTATATCCTTGTTTTTTAAGGGATTTTAGCTCGCGCACCACTTCGGCCACCTGCTCTACTTTATGGTCCCGGACCATCTCCGAATTATCATCTTTCTTCAAACCACAGTAACAGCTAAAGGATATATTGGCGCCCCATTCCTTTGCCTTGTGAGCAAGGGGGAGTATATGGTCAAGGTTAGACTCCATAATAACCGTATTGAAACCAACATTGTAACCCTTGGATATTAATTCAGGCACTATTGTGGTAACCTTCTTGTACAGACCCGGAACGCCTCTGGCCTGGTCGTGTTCGTCACCCACAAAATCTAAAGATATACAGAGGATATTAAGACCCGCCTGCGACAACTCTTCTGCACGATCCTCATTTAAGAGCATGCCATTACTGACCATACCCACGTAATGACAGTATGAACGCGCTTCTGCAATCAGTTTAGCGAGGTCTTTTCTGATCAGGGGCTCGCCGCCACTGATCGACCAAACTACTGGTTTAAAATATCTTAACAATTCCTTATAACTATCCAACTCCGCCGGAGGGGCATCATGCCAATAACTACAAAAACGGCACTTGGCATTGCAACGCATCGTAACTTCCAAATTTAGAAGCACCGGCATACGCCTTATCAAAGATCCGGCATAAAAACGTGCCCCACTATACCATGGTGGTGATTTTTTTAATGATGATTGGTTCATACAAGCCTTTCATTTTTCTACACGAACTTAACGTGATAAATGCAAGCAAGGCGAGAAAAGCACGCAAAGCTCCTCATTTATTCCCTTCACAAATTACAGATATTAGTCGCTGCACTCTACGCGAAATAATTTCGCATTTATCTATCAAAGTAGACAGGTCAATGTCTACATTGTTACAAATACCAATTTCCGAGAGGATATACAATTGTGTTCTCAACTCAGCAGCTGAACTTTTAGCGATGTAAAGGAACCTAACGTATTCTTTAGCGCTTTTCCTCTCACTACCTTCTGCTATATTTGAAGGTACTGATACAGCAGATCTCTGCATCTGGTCTTGAAGTCCAAAATAGCCACGATTATCAACTTTCTTCCACAACGCGAAAACATCAACAGCTAACTGCTTACTTTCTTGCCATATTTTCAAATCCTTGAAATTTTTATTACCCATAAACTTTGCCTGCGTTGCTTGCCTTGCTTGCATTTAACAAGATAGAAAGTTAATATTAGCTCTCAAGAATTGTTCAGCACTATTTAATTCTTCTGCATTGTCGACCTCAAGCCATCCAAAGCCGCTGGCATCACAGATATCTACCCCCTCTGAGGTACCACTAAGTTCGGCCAAAATATTTTCAACAACGGCCTCGTCACCAAAGGCTTCAATCGCCTTATCTATTGCCGAATGATACCTGGGGAGGGATTCTTTATCACAAAAGGCCATTCCGATATAGCCGCCATCAAAATCATCTAGAGTTTTTGATATGGCAATAACTTTTTGACCCCCGTTCATTTTGATCTTCATATCATCTGCGCCAAGCGTCCTGTCAAAATCGCAGATCGCAGTAACTCCACTTGTTCTATTTCCAACGATATGCTGCAGCATCTTTGAAGGGTAGATATGATCTACATTCATGATCAAAAACGTATCATCCAAAAAATCCTTGGCTGCTGTTAATGTAAAAATATTCCCCTTTTTATATTCATCATTCTGATAAATTTGCACCTCAGGATATTTTTTCAGATGAGCTCTCATTTCGTCAGAACGATATCCAACAACACAGGCTATTTGATCAACCCGTTCGACTTCCCGGCCTGAAGGCCGGGGTACGCTCAGGGTTGATACTTCGACATCTGTCGAAGTATCAAAATTTGCGGATTTTAAAAAACGGAACACGTGATCAACCAACTTGACACCACCAACTTCAACTAACGCCTTCGGTTTATTTTCTGTTAATGGACGAAGCCT
>CAZHVX010000191.1:0-3524 GCA_964536295.1 uncultured Pseudomonadota bacterium | reverse complement strand
AATAATCAACTACATTCAAATAATCTTTTTCGTGAGCGCATTTTCTTTTATGATTGACGGTCTTGGAACCAAAGAAGCCAAGCGCCTCATGAAGAACGTTCGCATAAAAAGCGTCTACCAATATCCTTGGCTCCTCGGAACCGGAGCAAAGGTATTTAACATAGTGCGAGGCCTCTTCGCCAGCGTGGTTCAAAGAAAGGTTCGCAAGATAGACATATCTTTTTTTGGAGATAAAATAACTTTCACTGGCAAGTATCTGATGTTTTATTATTTCAATATCTTCGTCCTCGAAGTTTGGATCATCTTTTAGGTTTTGCAGAAAACTAAAATCTCCGCAGGTAAAAACCTCGACGTCTTCTTTATCCTTACCCAATTTAATATTCAAGAACTTGCTGATATGATCAACAAGTTGGAGAAAGCTGTGTTTTGCATCATCGAAATCAATTTCACCCTCTTCATGTTCAAGCCAGTTAATATAGGATTGTTGGTAAACAATCGGAGGGGTGTGCATCCTGCAAAAGGTTTTGTCGTTAATTTTTACAACCTCGGTTTGGTCCACGATCCCCTTTTTTGCAAGATTCCAATAAATACTTTCACTGTTCTGATAAAGAACCACTCCATTTTTCCTTAAACCCTTTTCTTTAAGGATCCTATTGACCTCGGCAGGAAGGTGACTTGGCGCCAGATGTAGGTCTCCGATAAAAACAAACAATTTTCGATTTGGATGTTTTTCTAACAACTTGACCATCAACTTTGCCGTTTCTACATCTCTTTCTTGCAAGCTGGCACTTTTTTTAGCGGCATCCAGCGCATACATTGGAATATGATGATATCTAACAAAATCAAAGATCGGCTTGAAGTTATCCCAGAGGTCGAAAATCCAATGCCTGATAAAGCCGGTATCCCGTAAAAAATCCTCCTCAGATATTCTTTTGAAAAGGTAGTCTTTCAAAACCTTCTGGTGGCGCTTATGAATAAGCTCCATTCCAAGCATTATCTTTTTATTTGTTTTGACGACAGACTTTAAGATCCTTAGGAATGAACGCTGGGATTGGTGACAGGTATGATAATCCCCAATGTAAACAATGTCGGCATCCTCAACTGAAGTCATCATTTCGTCAGCAGTTGAGGTTGTCTTATAACGCGATACTGATCTGTCATACTCCCGCTCGTATCGATCAAAATCCGGCTCTTTAACCCAGATAGACTCCTCGATAAGCGCTTTATTACGTCTATAAAGGGTTTTCTGAAGTTTTAATAATTCCTGACGTGGAGATAATGACATGGGGGGATAATAGCAGAATTCTAGACGGGGCTCAATGAATTTAGAACGCTGATTATCGCGAATCTTTTATGCGCTGATTATGGCGAATTAATCTTTTTTGACAGGATTAACTGGATTATTTTTTTATGGAGGCCACGGAGTTTTTTAATACAGAGGACTCAGAGGTCGCTGAGATGATTGTGACTCTGATTACCTCATTCTGAATCATCCGCCTATGGCGGATGATTCAGAATGAGAAACCTCAGCGAACACAGCGGCCTCTACACGCTCAGCGTTTACAAACTCTGTGACCTCAAATCCTGTTAATCCTGTCGAAAAAATTAGTGGTGGATGGCACGGTCGATATTAAAGGTGAGGCCGGCGGAGATGAGGTAAAGATGTTTTTCGAGACCATCGGTAAAGCCAAAGTTCTCGGCATATTCGTAACCACCTGTAAGGTTCAAATCAAGAATTTTTGTGATTGGACATTCAAACTCAAGCATTACACGATAACGATCCTCGGAGGGAAGATAGTTTGTAATAACCCAACCGCCAGGACTACCGTCATGATGTTGAGTATCATTTCGTCTTCGTTCATAGGCCAGGCGGGTGGTCAGACGCGATCTCATGGTGAGGTCGTAGTAGATGTCCATATACACACCATCGGCATCGGGACCGATCGGATCACCGATTATGTTTTCATTCAGAGCGTAACCTGAAGCCCAACCAGAGTGACGATATGTTATTGGTGACGAGTGTTTATGCTCGATCCTTAAACCCAAGTCATTTAGTGATCCTAGTCGTGGCAGATATATACCCGTTTTAAATGCAGCCTGGTCCCAGAAAAGGATACGCAGATCGGATTTGGAATCATCCATAAACATCTCGCCGTACAGTTCCAGCCCCCAGGCAGGGGGAATACGAAAACGGGCATCAACCACACCAAATTTATTTGAAAAGGCGTTACCGGTTGCAGCAATTTGCGGCATGGCACCAAAGACCTCACGTGTATAATCTAGCATACTCATATTTGGCGCGCCCTCACCTCCCATAATCACACCGTAGGCAAAACCGTACTCAGCAAAGCTTGCCGGCTTACCACTAAGTTTATATGCTATCATTGAAGAATATTTTCGATCATACTCTGGCCCCAAGTTGGAATAAACAAAGGTATATTTAAAATCACCCAAATATTTGAGATACCATGGAAAATGAAAATATTTGGTGTTGGTTACTTTCACCATATCCATAGGGCGGGCATTGTTTGTAAACATATACCCACCAAATTCACCCTGCCCCCAGGCAAGTTCATCACGGCCGACCTCGACTTCAAGGTATGGAACCCCCGTTTTCACATATCCTTTGTGAAGTAAAACCTTGTTGTTTTCCTGATTATCACCTATTTCAATCTGCAGTCTGGGTTGGGCATAAAGGGCAAGATACGGACTCGTTAATAAATGATTTGTTTCCAGAGAATAATTATATCCATCCAGATTATGCCTACCACCATTATAGGCGGTTAGGGTTTTGATTTCAGAATCAATTGCACCAGTGGCAGGCAGATAAGAAGCTTTCTCGTGATTAAGATAGCTGACATCAACTTTCATCTCGTTAACTAGCTTGTATTGCCATTTTTTTTCTAGTTGACCCTTTATTTGCTCATATTCAAATTGATATTCGTTTTTCCAATACTTAATAATTTTAGTAACCGCAAATTTATCAGATGGATTTTTCAATTTTTCTAAATTATCATCCGCCTCTACAAGCATTCTTGCAATTTCGGTTCTGGAATATGGCCGATGACCCACCACAATATTTTTCACCAGGCCATATGAAACCAATCTATCAATATCGCGATATATTCTATCATCGATTGATACATTAGTCGCCATTTGTGCAAATAGAATACAGGGAAATAGAGACAAGGCGATATATAAAAGCAACCTTTTCATATAGCTTATAAGTTAATTGATTTAACCGAACATGTCAAAAAAGAACTGCTAACACCAATAGATATAGTAAATGGGAGTGGTGGAAAATACGTTTTGTCATCCTGAATTCGCCAAGGCGAATGAAGCCTGCCTGCCGCAGGCAGGGATCCAGCGCTAACAAATTGAATTCACTGGATTCTTCGTCCGCCTTAGGCAGACTCAGAATGACACAAGGGGCAACAAAACGCATTTCCCACTACTCCCATAAACTATCCAATCGAGTAGGTGAGGGGCTCACGCCCCTCGACCTCTCACACCACCTGGCATAC
>CAZHVX010000190.1:0-3524 GCA_964536295.1 uncultured Pseudomonadota bacterium | reverse complement strand
ACCGAATCAGACTCTCGCGTTATCGTTGCAACAAATACAAAAACTCTGCAGGAACAATTAATAAATAAGGATCTCCCTCTTCTAAAAAAGGCATTAAATATTGATTTGAAATATTCACTGGCACTTGGAACAGAAAACTATCTATGCGTTCGAAGGCTACGTCGTGCATTTCAGCAGGAACTTTTTGATACCAGAAATGAATCAATGCAATTTGAAAAGATCCTTCAATGGAGTGAAAATACCAATTCGGGCCTTATCTTGGATCTTGATTTTCAACCACATGATTCGGTTTGGGCAAAGGTACGACGCGAATCGGATCTTTGCAGGGGAAAGAAATGTCCCAATCGCGATAATTGTTTTTATATGCAGGCCCGAAAAAAATGGAGCACCAGCCATATAATTATTGCAAATCATCATTTATTCTTTACAAACATAGCCGCGGAAAGTGAGGCGTTGCCTACATATAACGCTATCGTGTTTGATGAGGCCCACAACATCGAAGATGTAGCGGTAAATTATCTTGGTTGTAAGTTTTCTAACCGGCAATTGGATTATTTATTAAATCAACTTCATAAACCAAAGGGCTCGTCGGGGCTGATTGAAAAACTCTTTGCTGATGATACCCAAACTCAACTACTACAACTTGTTAAAGCGGTTCGTCAGGCCAATGCCGTTTTTTCCGAAGAAATATTAAGTAATACAGGAACCGAATCAACTGTTAGAATGAGAGAAAACATCTCTTTAACCGATCATCTATCCGATCCAATTACCGATCTATGTGATTCATTAAAAGAAAATTTGATCCTTATTAAGGAGGAAGATGACAAAACAGAGATCGAAGGTATGGTCAGACGTTTGGACGCCATCAAAAATTCACTAAGCCTGATCATTAATCGCAAATTAAAGAATAGCGTTTACTGGATTGAAATAAATCAATTTTCCAAAAACACACATATCGCGCTAAACGCCTCCCCTATTGATATTGCTCCGATCCTTAAGGAAAAGGTGTTTGATATAACAAGGCCGTCTGTTTTGGTATCGGCAACCCTTGCGGTTGGAAAATCCTTCAACTTTCATCGTGAACGATTAGGATTAGATGATGCAAAGGAGCTGATGCTTTCATCTCCATTTGACTACGAAAAACAGGTTGGATTGTACGTAAGCGATAAGCTCCCCCATCCGCAAAATAAAAAGGTTGATTTTGAAAATGGTTTAACGAAAAAGATTCATCATATCATAGATGTGATGCAGGGACGCACGCTCGTTCTATTCACCAGCTATAAAATGATGGAAAATGTTTTTGAAAATCTTATAAACACGGTCAATGGGGTAACATTACTCAAGCAAGGCGACCTTCCGCGGTGGCAATTATTGGAAGCCCTAAAGGAAACGGATGATACAATCTTGCTTGGAACAAACTCGTTCTGGCAAGGGATCGATCTCCCCGGAAAATCATTGGAGTGTGTTGTTATTACAAAGCTGCCCTTCGCGGTCCCAAATCATCCACTGACAGAGGCCCGCCTTGAGGATATTGAACGCAGGGGCAAGAACCCCTTTATGGATTATCAGGTGCCGCAGGCGGTTTTGATGTTGAAGCAGGGCTTTGGGCGGCTGATCAGACACCGCAATGATAAGGGGCTTATTATTATATTGGACCCCAGAATCAAAACCCAGCGTTATGGAAAGATATTTTTGGACTCCCTACCAAAGTGCAGGATGATTGAACAATTGGACCATATCGAGGATGTTTTCACCTCATTGAATAACTGATATCTACCCCCACTTGACGAAATTCGTATAAGGTGATAGGGATTTTGAATGCCCGTAGAACCCACCCATAAATGTATACCGATTGTGGATGGATTACACTTCTGTTTTCCAAAACCAAAAAATACTTTATATTACTTGGGGTTTGACAAAGCCTCTCATCCAGATTCTAAGAAGGATGGGTCGGCAATTTTGGATATATTCTTCAAACCACTCTTCAAAAAACCCAAATCGATCCCAGAGTTATCCGCACCACCTGCCAACGAAGAGATCCCCAAACCAAATTGGCGCACATATAATGTTACCGATCTCCTACCCAAAGGGATCACAGAATTCTTGGGAAAATGGGGACGCATTCCGGGACCCAACTGCTATCAGGCCGCCCTATGCGCAATGGGATTTGATGATGTTTGTGGAAGATATGTTGATTCGGGTGAGGCGGAATATCTTCTGTCACTCTTTTTCAAACAAACAAGATGCGCAAATCGATTTGGGCAAATAATAGTCTTTAAACCCGCCGGTCGTCACGGAATACTTCCGAGTAAGAAGGCCTTTACCTACATGGAAGACCCCCGAATGATTCGGGACAGAACCATGGAAATCTTCGATGAAAAGAAACCGGAGTTGATGCAACACATATTCGTTAAAGAAAAAACCATGGGCTTTGCCCCAACCCCTGGCTTTAGCCCAGGTAACCATATGGCCACGTCTCTATTCGGAGATGTCTTTCAAAAGGCATCATGGCATCATGACACAATTTTTGAAATCGTCCCGCGCGATAAGGCAACATATAATTTCGAACTTTCGTTTTGGGAGCACATGGACAGATTTGAAAGGATCAATCGCAAATTTGAACCGGAAAAATATTCCGAGACATGTTTCGAACTGGCAAGACCAATTGATTTTCCAAAGGGCGAGGCCCTATCAAAGGAAAAACGTCATTATTACATCACCCTCTTCGATTATTATTCAAAGCGCATCACAGAGATGAGCGCAAATGTTAAGGGATCCGAAACCTTTGATGAGTATCGTCCAAGTCTTTTGACCGTTGAAAATCTATGGAAGGTCTTGTCACGCTTCAGAAATGAAATAAGGGGCGTGGATCCAAAGGATCTTGCACTAGACAGCGAACTGATGACGTCATTTGAGCGGGCACATAGTTTGTCATGGCAGGTTAACGTCATGGGTCAGCAATATTATAAAATCAGAGATGCAAAACCACTTGAAGAGTTGAAAATACTTTATAAAAAACATTATTTCAAATTCGACAAACACTTCAAGGAAGAAGTTGCAAGACATCTGATAGTAGAACTTGTTCCGAAAAAACATTGGAACTCAATATACAACGATTTAATTGCAGAGCTTACAAGACTTGATCAATTCGGCAAACCTGTTTACGATCCAGAAAAATATGCCGCGTACAACGGCGGCACCGGCGCCCCTTTCAATGACATACTAAATAATATAGTCGCAAAGTATAAGTGACCTCAGCCTGCGAAGGATTTAGTGTAGACATTTTATTCATGGATATACTCTCGATTTAAAGGTCGATTAACAACTAACCACTTATCACTTAAACAAAATCTCTTTTGAGCTCTCATCGTTAGGATCATGCAAAGAAACAAAACACGCAACGGCCAGGCCAAAAAGCGTTATCAACATAAGTGTGGCAAGGTAGATAAATCCACCTCCAACGGATACATTATCAACGATGTATCCAACAAGGACAAAGCTTGCCAATTGAAATACGCTTGATG
>CAZHVX010000189.1:0-3614 GCA_964536295.1 uncultured Pseudomonadota bacterium | reverse complement strand
CGGGGGCAGGAATGACATAAATATGACATTTACTTACTTAAATTTGCAACTTATTTACGAAAGAACCCTAAATAATGGGATCAGCCGACATCTGCTAATTTTAGGCGCTCCTGCCAGCTTTCCATAAATGAATGGCGTATATAGGCGTTATCGGGTTCTTTTAAGAGAGGATCGGTTTGTATGATCTCCATGGCCCTTTCGCGCGCAAGTTTTAAAACTCCAACATCCCTTGCAAGATTTGCCAACTCAAAATCCGGCAATCCGGATTGCCGCGCACCAAGAACCTCGCCGGGTCCACGTATTGCGAGATCCTCCTCCGCAATCCTGAAGCCATCATTTGTTTTTGTCATTATATCAAGACGCTTCATGGCCTCCTTCGATTTTTTATAATTCGTCATCAGGATGCAATACGATTGTATATCCGAGCGACCTACGCGCCCGCGCAACTGATGCAGTTGCGATAACCCAAATCGCTCGGCGTGTTCAATCGCCATGACCGTGGCGTTGGGGACGTCAACTCCAACCTCAACAACAGATGTTGAAGCAAGGATATGAACCTCGCCGCGCTTGAATTCCCCCATTATGCGTTCTTTCTCTTCCCCCTTCATCCTGCCATGAAGAAGGCTTACCAAATATTTTGGCCCAAAAACTTCGGTCAAGTGTTCGGACATATCTGTTGCATTTTTAAGATCAATCTTTTCACTTTCTTCAACTAGCGGATAAATAACATACACCTGTCTGCCATTTTCCAGCTCCTTCTGGATCCCCTGATACAACTTACCTCGCTGCTTGTCTGTGTAGATCTTTGTCGAGACAGGTTTTCTTCCCTTGGGAAGCTCATCAATGATCGATATATCAAGATCACCATAAACGGTCATCGCAAGTGTTCTGGGGATCGGAGTCGCAGTCATTACAAGGATATCCGGCATCACACCTTTTTCCTTTAATGCTGAGCGCTGTTTTACACCAAAGCGATGCTGCTCGTCGATTATCACCAATCCCAAACGATTAAATTGCACACCCTCCTGAATCAACGCATGGGTTCCAACAACCAGTTCAACCTCGCCCTTTGAAATCTGATTATAGATTTCCTCCTTATCCTTCGCCTTGGTTGAACCTGTAAGGAGCACAACTTTTATATCAAGATTCTCGGAAATTTTTTTGATCGTTTCAAAGTGCTGCTCCGCCAAAATTTCTGTAGGGGCCATCATCGCGGCCTGATAACCACTACCTATCGCCTGCCAACAGGCAGATAGTGCAACAACGGTTTTGCCGCTACCAACGTCCCCCTGAAGGAGACGATTCATCGGGTTTGGCTTTGCCATATCCTTGAAAATTTCATCGATCGATCTTGTTTGCGCGTTTGTTAAATCAAATGGAAGTTTATCTAAAAGTTCTTTGTGTTTTTCTAAAGAGATATCATGAGCCACCCCCGCCTCTTCGATATATGCTTTTCTTCTAAAACCCAAACCAAGTTCCAAAAAAAACAATTCCTCAAAGATTAAACTTTTGTGTGGCGCTGATTTTTGCAGATTCAAAAGATCGACATCCTGCTCATTTGATGGAAAGTGGATCTCTTGCAACGCATCCTTTGTGTGCATCAGGTTGCACTTTTTTAAAAATCCATCGGGAAGCTGGTTCTGTATGAATTCACCGTACTTTCCCCACGCATTGTTAATCAATGTGCGCATTGTTTTTTGTCCAAGCCCCTCGGTTAATGGATAAATCGGCAATATCCTTCCACCAACATCGTGCTGGTCGATGTCATCATCCTCGATAATTTCAATCTCCGGATGCACAATCTGCTTTTGCCCACGATACATTGTAATCTCGCCAGATAAAAGTATCGTGGTTCCCGCGGAATATCTTTTTTCCATGTAATCACGATAATAATTAAACCACTTTGCCGACAAAACACCAGTGCCATCCTCAACAACAAGCTCAAAGATCTTGCGCCGCCCCCTTGGCGTATAGATTAGGCCTTGGCTTACGACCTTGCCTATAACCGTTTTGTCTTTTCCGGATTGTGCATCGTGGATTGAATCGATCCTTCGCCTGTCGACATATCGATGTGGAAAGCAATGAAGCAGGTCACCAACGGTGTGAATACGCCTTGTCGCAAGTAGCTTTGCATAATAAGGCCCAACCCCTTTCAGATACTGAACAGGAGTTTCCAAAGGAAAAGATCTTGTAGCGTTTGTCTGCATCAACGTGTGTTCATTGGAACCTGTTGATATGAGGGAACGGCCCCAGTGTTCTCAATCACCGTAAACTCGGTTCTTCTGTTACGCGCCCTGCCCTTGTCGTTTCTATTATCTGCGATTGGCTTGGATTCGCCATAGCCTACTGTTGTTAAACAATGCGTGCTGATTCCATGTTGGACAAGATATTTTTTGACCGAATTCGCGCGTCTTTGAGACAATCCCTGGTTGTATTGATCCGATCCAATCCAATCCGTGTGCCCCTCGATCTGTATCAGCGTCATCTGTGGATTCGCCTGCAAGAGCCCAATGACATCATTTAAGATTGGATATGAAACGGGCCTGATATTATCTTTATCAAATGCAAAGTGAATCTTTTGCGTAATGATAATTTTTTCCTCGATCTGGGCATCCAGCTCTGTTGGCCCCGATGGAGGTGGCAACGTAACGACTTTTGATTTGTGATAACTCATTCCAACAACGCCTCTAAAATCCGATGCGCCGATACCCGCCGTAACGCCTCGCCCTGCGCCGATCGTTAATGCAAACCCCTTTGCAAAAACCTGCGGTTGAAACTTTGTGCCAACCATAACCTCGATTGGTGTTTGAACCTCATGCTTGAAGAAAGATTTTGCAACGGATTCGCCGTAAGCTTCACCCGTTATCGACCATGCCTCGGTAATCTTTACCGCGATACCTCCACCCATCAAAATCTGGTCGTCAAGAATCGCATTTGGCGTATCGATATCCCAATTTACGCGCTGGAGCAAATGATACCCCGCATTGACGGAGAGAAAAACTCTGTCTCTGATTTTTGTATCGATAATCAACTTGGCGCCACCGTTCCACTGCTCCATGCCGTGAAATTTGTAACCATCACCCGTGGGAAGATGCGTAAATGGCAGAAGCGCAATACCAACGCCGTACCTGTTAATATCAAGTAACCTAAACTTCATCTCAACGCGAACATCCCCCATGCCGTATTCATTCTTTCTGACTGCATTAACCGGATCATCCGGGGGATCAAAGAATCTATTCCACATTACAAATGGAACATCGATTCCAGCCTGGAACCAGTCAACAAAACCGTAAGAAAAGTACGCATGGCCGATTACCAGATCATCAATCACACCAAGCCGCCCCTGATACACACCATTTAGATAGTAATCATATTCCATCGGCTCACGGCCGTAATCCAGCATCAACCCCATATTGAAATCAAACTTCGAAAGCGTTGAGGATCCGTATGTGGTAATGTATGGGCCGCCATCGATATTTGGATTGAAGACAATCGCGTCAACATTTGCGGTTAAAGCAAAAAGATTTGTCGAAGCAAGTGTGAAAAGTAAACCCAGGCAGAGAGTTGTAATAATCCTGGAAAATAGTCTCATAATTTACCCTTTCGAGAAATAT
>CAZHVX010000188.1:0-3620 GCA_964536295.1 uncultured Pseudomonadota bacterium | reverse complement strand
CTTTTACATTTTTTCTTAGTTGACTTACACCTAACTTAATTTTATAGCCCATGTCTAGAATAATCGTTAGGGGAGCTATGGTTAAGAACTGCAAGATGCCAAGGATTGAAAGCTTCAATTTTCATAAGGGCAGGGCATTAACTAAAAAGTTTGAAGTGGTTTCCTGTCTTGGTGAAGGATGGGAAGGCGAGGTTTATCTCATTAGAGAAAAGGCCACGGGGATTGAACGTGCTGCCAAGTTTTTCTTTCCACAGAGAAATCTTCATAACAGAGCGGTAAAATTTTATGCAAAGAAGCTTCATACTCTAAGGCACTGTTCATTGATAACCCCTTATCACACTCAGGAAACCATTCAGGTTTCGGGTATGCCTGTGACTTTCTTGGTTTCAGATTATATAGAGGGTGAGTTGTTGAGCGATTTTTTGAAACGTCAACCTGGTAAGAGGCTGCATGTTTTTCAGGGTATTCATCTTTTGTATGCGCTGGCAAAGGGCTTGGACGAAATCCATAGATTGCAAGAATATCACGGTGATCTACATTCGGAGAACATTATTGTCCAAAGGCATGGTTTGGGATTTGACCTCAAATTTATTGATCTGTACCATTGGGGACATGTTGCAAAGAAAACAAATATCCAGGATGATATTTGTGACATTGTGAAGATCTTCTATGATGCAATAGGGGGTAATAAATTTTATGCCAAACATCCAAGGGGAGTAAAAGATATTTGCTGTGGTTTGAAAAAAACACTTATCTTAAAGAAGTTTCGCACTGCCGGACGTCTTCGTGATTATCTCAAGACAATGGAGTGGAAATAATATTTTTTATGAAGGAAAAAGAACAACTAGAGCGGAAGGCATTGGCATATTTTCTAAGGCTTTATAATAGAAAGCTTGATAGAAAATTCAAGTTGCTTAAGAAAAGAGAACGTCCTGATTTTGAAATAGAAGATAAAATATCAGGGCAAAGGCTTGGTGTCGAAATCTCTCATATCTTTCACGACAAAAAAGAAGCGATGATGTTTTTGGGGCGCGACGCAAGCAACTTCCACGGTATCATTACGGCAGAAGATCATGTCCAGGTTTTAATGAGAATTTTGAAGGATAAGGCTGCTAAAATTAAGGGATATATATGTGATTATCCCATTATTTTGGTTATCAGGGATTATTCCAAGATTTTTGATATTCGCACAATCTTTGATCCACAATTAGGACTCAAGGTTAACTCTTCAGAATATACAGAGGTATGGTACGTAGGAAGATCTCGTCCAATATTGAAATGGGACAAGTTGGTTAGATTAAAGTAATTCATCCCAATATTTAAACCAATCTACATAAACGCTAGTGTCGTTTTTGGGAAAATCACCTGTGTTGCCTGTGTCCCACTGTCCGGATGAATGCCATATGTTCACCATGAATTGCGCCGTGGGGTTTGGAATAAAAGCTACTTTGCTCATTTTCCATAATGTATATTCAACATTATCGATAATTAAAAAATATCTGACGTAATTTGGTTGCCATTCAAATCCCATTTCGTAAAATTTATTTGTAAAATCAAAATTGGGATAAGTAATTTCTTCAATGGTTCCATCGGGGGTCCAGCTTATTTCCCAAGTATCTTCCTTTCCTGGCGGTGTTTGAAAAAATTCTCCCGTTTCCATGTTAATTTTACGTGTGATTTTACGAAAACTTGAGTTATCTGTGTAGTCGGTCCAAATAGTCATCCAAATAATATGAGGAGAACTGCATGTAAATTCAATGTCGATTTCATCGTTATCATCGATGTTATTATTGTTTTTATCACCACCATGAGCATAGATAAAAATTCCGGTAATTACTTCCTCATCTGCATTACATGGCGCTGCCTTTACATAAACTTGATATCTACCATATGACAGGGGTTCTTTCGTTGATATCTGATTTGCAAAACCAGGTCCAACCTTATCATATGGCCCTAAATCAGGATCTCCATTGATTTGCATTTGAACATTTGAAGCTTCAAACTTAATTTCTCCTGGTAGAAATTTCTGTAGGTCCCAAATGCCGGAGTTTGTTGTAAAGTGATCGTATATATAGGGTTCATTTAAGGGTGGCTTGTTTTCGTCAGAATTAAAAGCTGGGTTTTCCGGGTTTTCTTCATCTGGATTATTCTCAGACTCAGGATCTTCTTGATTGGAATTATTAAAAATTGCTTCATCTGAAGCTTCGATGCTTGGTTTGCTTTGTGTGATGTCATCCGCAGAACATGATAAGAAGAAAAACAAAAGGAAAAGTATTACAAGATTATTTTTCATAATTAGTTGTTAACGTTAGTGCGCCGATTCCATCAATTCCGGCTTCAATTAAATCACCTTTAGCTATCGGGCCCACGCCCTCTGGGGTTCCGGTGGCGATAATATCCATAGGTTCCAGGGTCATTATGCTTGAAATGTATGAGATGAGTTCGTCGATAGAGAAGATCATGTCCTTTGTGTTGCCCCGTTGTTTAAATTCTCCATTTATTTTTAACCAGATATTTAGATTTGATGGATCAATTTCATTTGCAGAAATAATTTTGGGGCCAATTGGTGTAAAGGTGTCAAACCCTTTTGATATTGTCCATGGCATTCCGGATTTTTTTGCTTCGTTCTGGAGATCACGTGCGGTCACATCAATAATTATAGAGTAACCCATTATAAAATTTAGTGCATCTTGTGATGAAACCTTTGAACATTTTTGGGAAATTACAACGGCCAGTTCAACTTCATGATCAACCCTCTTTGACTGTTGAGGAAGAATGATTGTACCTTTGTTGCCAATAATGGAAGAGGGTGGTTTTAAAAAGAATTTAGGTTCCGTTGGCGCAGCACCCCCCATCTCTTTTGCGTGCTCATGATAGTTTCTTGCAACCGCCAAGATCTTTGTTGGTTTTAGATCGATAAAGGAATTTCTATATTGTATCTCCATGAAATCTTTCTATAGTGGTTGTCTTAATAAAACAAGGGGAATTACTGTGTTGCTGGGGTTTCGTCCGTTTTTTGCTTAATGACGGTGGACTTGTCCTTTTGTAGTTCATAGGGGTTGATATCTAGCGGTGGTTTTTCGGGCAATATTGAAAGGGCCTTTTCGGCCTTTATTAGGAGCTTATCTCCCGCAAAAATCTTTATATCTTTTTCACCCGTTGTACAATTTGAAGTTATAAAAGCAACGCCCTTTATCTCCTCTTCTTTGATCCTATCGATGCTGATTTTAATGCATCCCTCAGCGTCGATGTGGATGGATGAATATTTCGTTAAATCGATTCCGCTGAATTTGATTTTGATGGGTTCTTCAATAATGTTTTCTTTTTTGTGAATCGCTTGAGGCTCTATGGATTCTATTGCTGGAGATGCAACGATTTGCACTATTCCTGGGATTATCGGTTTTGCATCGCTAAATGGATGATAGAGTTCCAAAAAGAGGGATTTTGAATTGGTTTCCTTAAAGGATATTACTACATCTTTTGTTTTTAGATTCAATCTGGTATTGTATTTTAGTTCTTCGTATTTGGATGTTTCTGCATATATAATACCATTAGCATCTTTAAGCTCCCGGATGGCCACATGAAAACCGGCCAGTTGTGGCCGGGTCAAAACCGGCCAG
>CAZHVX010000187.1:0-3658 GCA_964536295.1 uncultured Pseudomonadota bacterium | reverse complement strand
CCACTTCGATCCTTTCCAGTGATTCTCTAAGCGCCAACACATCTATACGATTATAATAATATGCGCCCTTTTCACTATCCTTACCGAACAGATTCCCTGTTGCAGCTAAATAACGATTTTCAAATTCATCCCCCTCATGCGCGTCAAGATATGCTTTTAGAGTTGGGACGTTCCATTCTTTCATGGCGAGTTTAAAGACATCATCCGATTTCAACTGGGCAATGTAGTCATTGTATGCAACTGTAAAATCGGCCTTACTGCCACTAAACATATCTGCAAGCATTTTATTATTTGGTGAGATAATCCCGCGGGAGACATTTTTGTTCAGCCAGTGCTGGAAGGTTCTTTGAAAGTTGACATTGGTTCTTAAACCACCCATCGCATCGTACACAACCTCCGGTTTTTCCCCTCTTTGCAGGGCAAAAACTATCCTGAATAGATCAAAGACCCTGCCATCATTTATGCCAAGGTCATTAAATTCTTTCGGAAAATTGCCATTCAAAAGGAGGGTTAAAACGGTTTCGATCGAATCCTCTATGGCTCTGTCATTTTTGAATTCAACCGGAGGTTCCTTATCCGTTGATGATGCCAGTACGGACAAGATCCAGTCCGGATCCAATTCAACCTCATCGATAAAAAAGCCGTCTCCCATAAAGTGCCCGTATGTACTGAGTGGAAAGATGGTATATGCAGAGACACCGCGTTTAAAGGAGGACCAGTTCATATCCAGGTTCTCTTTACTTATCATATCAAGTCCGAGCATAAGTTGCCCAACTAACTTCTGGGCGGCACGAAGATTATGTTCTTCGGTACTGATGACATAAGGGGTATATTTCACAACCTCCTCTGGAAAATCACCGACAACAACCGATGTGGTGCCGAGCTTATCCTTGTCGTGCTTTACCTTGAATCTAAAATCCACCGGATATTTATTTGACACCACTACTCTGGACAAAATTTCATCTATTTTCTTATCGAGGGCCTCCTCACTATCTGTTGAGGTCCTGTTTGAGTATGTGGAAGATGTGGGCAGATATAATGTAAATGTATACTCAGGTCTGCCATTATCATTGGTCCGAAATGTAATCTCTGCCGCATCACTTCGGTCACCGCGCAACAATTTAGAATTGTCCACGTATCTTTTTTCGCCCTCCTTCATTGCCTTGCCCGCGATCCATGGTTTCAAATCTCCGTCAGGTATCCTGAAAAAGGGGAATTTGTCATCCGCATCAACTATCCCATCGCTGTCGGCATCGCAAATATGGCTGATACCATTATCATCCACATTTGCGGCACATATTTGCGCAGCGTATTTTAGATAACTTTCAAATCTATCGAAATTACGGAACTTCTCCCCATCTTTTACCATCGCCATAAATGCCGTCTTAAGCGCCACCTCAACGCGTTCCCTTATCGTGGTGTCATCACTAGGTTCCTTGACCCATGTACCTAATTTTTCAAATAATGCAGTGGGCCATGAACCCTGATTTTGAGAAACACTATTAAATGGTAAAATTTTCTGAATCAGCATTTCATACAGCTTACCGGGATAAACATAGTTATCAAGAAGTGTATCAAGCGCTGCCTTTGCACATCTTTGATTTGCCTCATTATCCGCAGAATCAATTCTACACGCATTGGTAAACTCATATCCATCCTCTGACTGGCGGTATATTCTGATATGTTCCCCTGCTCTAATCATTCTATGGTTCCTTTATTTGTCTCCAAAATAATATCTCTTCAAATCATGCTCACGATGCGATCCTATTCTCTTATTGAGCCAAATTAACGATGATGGATCCAAACCAAACCACGCGGAGACCTCGCCGAATCCGTCATGCCACCATGCGACATTTGCCTGAAGCTCACCGTAAAAGGCGGAAAGAGTAAAAACTCTCAAACCCAATCCAAGTGGATTTATATATGAAGAACTGAAGTCCCTATTAAATGGAATTTCTGTAGACAGTCTCAATGCCGAAAACAGTGAAACTATTTTCCCCAATTCGAGCCAGTCATTATAAAATGATGCGCCAAGGGACCATCCATAGCCATAATTATCATCAATAATTCTGTGCATCATAAAACCGGTAGAAAGATATATATCAAGTGTATTGAGTGGACCATCAAATGTCAGAAAATCAAAACCAAACATAGTGCCAAGATCCTGTTGAGCATTTACAAATGGAGCACCGAATTCTTCTCTTAATTTAACATTGAAAAGAAATTTATGTCCAAGAGACATTTCCTGATTATCCAGAATAAGTTTTCTTCTGGCGGCAATCAGAAAATCTTCCGCCTCTTTTTGATTTTTTACTTTGCGCAGCGATATGCCGGTGGATGGAAGGGGAAAAGCAATGTCCAAGTTCTCCTCATTGGGAACCCTGCCGACCTCTCTTCCACTTTCAAGATCCCAGATAACTAATTCATTACCATCATTATAATATACGGTGGACGGCCTTGGATCGGTTACGGGCATATAACACCCCCTCCTCGGTTTTTTGTCTTATAAGACGATATGGTTTTCCTATCAAAAGCCGGAATAAATGTAAAGGATAAACCGAAAGCTTATACGCCCCTTATAGGGTCGCATATAATGCTTGATTCCGGGACCTATATTTACTATAGACGGAATAACACGGATCACATTATGGATATAGATAAAGTATTTCCATATTTAGCTTCTATTTTCCCTGCCCAACCTGGGGACGATCCAAAGAACTCACCCAATGTACAAGAAATATCTATCGGGGGTGGCGAAGAAGAATTCTCACTTGGAAATAATGGAACCACTGTAACGAGCTTGAATGACGATGGAGAAATAACAGTAGAATTTCCAGATGATGATGATGATGATGATGATAAACCCAGATTTGTTGACAACCTAGGTGACGACCAATCCAGATTCAACGACAAAGCCACAGAAATAAAACTATCTGATGATAATGGTCCAACTGAAATATCATTCCCTGATGGGGTTATGGAAGAATTAGTTGGAAAGATACAAACCATTATATCACAAAAATTCGCCGATAAATATGTTGCCAAAATTTGTTCTGATATCGGTAAAATTGAGCGTGAAAAAACCATCAAGGATCTGTGCTCCTTTGACATCTTTGCCGGAAGATATTCCGAGAAAAGGGATCTGATATATGATTTCTGCGAAAGCAAATATTATGATGAATCTATTACACATCCATTCTGTTCAAAATTTGCTACAAAATTACCAACATCACTTGATACACCAAAGCACCTGGTTAAATTGAATAAGGAAGTTAATCCATTTGATATAAGAAGACTTGCATTAGGCGTTCCCCTCTTCAGCACTATATCAGATACCACATCAATTGCCTCCGGTGCTTATGAAACTCCTAATGATGATTTTAACTACCCTGTCTCGTTGGATTTTGAAATGGCGTTCCGCGCAAAGAATGGAGTATTTTTTGGCCTTGGATATGGTCCATTAAATAATCTGCACACATATCGAACGGATCCCACTGTAGTCGATCTGACCAGAAAATCCTACACACACTACTTGGGCAGCGATCCCTATCTCGATCCCTTTGGTGCAAGAAGCGTGGCATCCAGTTATAAAATGCATGAATTGAAGGCAAATACCGGATGGTTTAGTGAATGGAATTACCTGCAGCTACTTTTTGAA
>CAZHVX010000186.1:0-3733 GCA_964536295.1 uncultured Pseudomonadota bacterium | reverse complement strand
GCATGTACCATATAGCATTGTCAGAGATAATGCGCATTATGGGCCAACGTAATATCAGCACTCCGGGTGGTACAATCACACGATCTGAAAAAGAATACCTACTTCGAACATCAGGTGAATTCGAAACAGTTGAAGAGGTCAAGAAGGTTATCATCCGCGCAAATGATGCCGGCAACTGGGTTCATGTTGATGACATTGCAAAGGTAAGTAATAATTTCGATGAAGAGCAAAATATAAACAAAACAAATGGAAAAAGAGCCATAAGTCTGGTCGTTATAAAAAAACAATCGGCGGATGCAATAGATTTGGTAGATAAAATTAAAGATCTTACGGATAACTATAAAAGAGTCGTTCCTAATTCTCCTGAAATAAGTTTAGTAAACGACTTTTCATATTACATTAAAAGAAGATTGAAGGTTTTGGTTCAAAATGGTTTTTTAGGCATCATCTTCGTAGTCATCATATTGCTTCTCTTCTTAAATCCACGTGTCGCAGGGGTTACAGCAGTTGGAATCCCCATAGCATTTATGTTAACTTTTTTCACAATGTTTGGCATGGGCATGAGCATAAATCTCATCTCCATGTTTGGTCTGATTATTGTTTTAGGTATGTTGGTAGACGATGCCATAGTTATAGCCGAAAATGTATTCAGGCATATTGAACTTGGCAAACCATTTAAAGAGGCCGCAGTGGTTGGTACCCTGGAAGTTTGGAGACCTGTATTGTCAACCGTCCTGACCACTATAGCCGCTTTTACCCCTCTTATGTTCATGACAGGGATCATGGGTAAATTCATATGGAGCATACCAGTTGTTGTCATTATTGCCCTATTCGCTTCTATTCTGGAGGCATTCTTTGTTTTACCATCACACCTTGCAGAGATGGGGAGAATTCCAGATTCAAAACTAATTGAAAAATTTAAATTTGAGAAACCAAAAAAACTCTTAAAGAAAATAACCAAGTGGTACGTTGGAATCTTAAGTAAAGCCATATCAAGAAGATACTTGGTAAGCCTGGGTGCAGTACTTCTTCTAATCGGAACACTTGTTGTCGCTAAATACTTTGTTCCCGTAGTTCTTTTTCCAGCGAAGGGTATTGAGGTCTTCTTTATCAGAGCGAGAATGCCTGTTGGTACACCGCTACAGAGCACTGAAAAACAATTCAAAAAAATAGAAGAGTTGGTCTCCAAAATTCCGGATACCGAAATGAATGACTATGTATCTTTCATAGGAATGATTCAAGAAGACCCACATGATCCATTCACTCAACGCGCATCACATGTCGGCCAAATTGCAGTATACCTAAAACCGGAAGTTGATCGTGATAGAAACACAAAAGAAATAATCGAAGAACTAAGAGAAAATTCTAAGAACAATTTGGGATTCGAAGAACTCTCTTTTGATGAAGTCCACGGAGGTCCCCCCGTTGGAAAACCCGTAGCGGTAAGGATCCGCGGCGACAATCTTGAGAAATTAGATAGGGTTGCGGAAGAAATCAAAACCCATCTTGCAACAATTAATGGTGTTACGGATATTCGCGATGATTACGAGCTTGGCAAAAGTGAACTTAGAGTTGTTGTAAATGAAGCAAAGGCAATGACTGCAGGATTAACGACCAGGGACATCGCCAATGCCGTTCGATTTGCATACGACGGTGGCGTTGCAACAACGATTAAAAAGGCCGACGAAGAAATTGACGTAAGGGTCCGCTTCCCATACGACGTTAAATATAATCGTGATGGACTCTCCAAGGTAACCATATTAAATCCATATGGAGACCTTGTTCCGCTAACTAACGTTGCTAGTTTTATCGAAAAACCGGGGGTCTCCGCCATTAAACATCGTGAAAGAAGACGCACCGTCAATGTTACCGCAAATGTCGATCAAGGCACTATCACATCCGTTGACGTTACCAAAATGCTTGAAGATAAATACTCCGATTTTATGGATAAGAATCCGGGATACACAATCTCATTTGGTGGCGAATACGAGGAAACATCAAAATCAATGGACAGCCTGTACAAAGCGTTCCTATTGGCAGTGCTTTTAATCTTTCTCATATTGGCAACCAACTTTAACGCACTGATTCAGCCAATAATCGTCATGATGGCCATCCCATTTGGAATAATCGGTGTAATTATCGCCTTCATGATCCACGGTGAACCTCTAAGTTTCTTGTCTCTCATAGGAACCGTTGGTCTGGCCGGAGTTGTTGTTAATAGTTCCATCATCCTAATGGATTTTATCAATAAAAGACGCGCAGAGGGTGCAGACAGAAGAACGGCAATACTTGACGCGGGCACTATGCGTATTCGCCCGGTGATAATTACAGTCAGCACAACAGTTATGGGATTATTTCCTGTGGCGTACGGATTATGGGGCTCCGACCCAATGTTGAAACCAGCAGCACTTGCATTAATGTGGGGATTGATATTCTCAACGGCACTAACCTTGATAGTCATCCCCTGCTTCTACGCAATTGCGGATGATTTGAGACAAAAACTTTCCTTTTGCAAGTTTTGGACGAATGGGAATGGTCTCAAGTAGGTCATTGCGAGCCAGGTTACCGTACGGTACCGGGCGTGGCAATCCCCTTACGGACAGCTAGGCGAATTCTGATATACATCTACATAGTTCAATTCAATATCATTATCGATAATTACATAGGTACTTCTCTGTAGGGCAAAGAAATCCAGATGATATCCATCTACTGACGTACCCGTATCCCCTACTTCAACACAACCATCGTGAACAAAGGCCGGAACATCAAGGGTTGCAGGAATTGTCTGGCCATCCAGCGCGGGCACATAGAGTTTTGTCCCGAATGGAACAACCGCATTGTCGGATGCTACGGTACGAAATGGTATAAGTGGATTATCTTCGGATCCCTTGCCGTATGGAAACTGAGATTCATCGACTTCTTTGAAGCAAATTCCGTGAGTTGCAATAGCACAATAGTCCGATCCGTTAATCAGTG
Source organism: uncultured Pseudomonadota bacterium (assembly GCA_964536295.1). Classification (GTDB taxonomy): domain Bacteria; phylum UBA10199; class UBA10199; order CAZHVX01; family CAZHVX01; genus CAZHVX01. The sequence continues at coordinate 757 of CAZHVX010000186.1, read as the reverse complement.
TGCCGTCCAGAAGATAACCGGTCCATTCGGTACTTACCGATTCAACAAAATCATATCTGGCATATGCAAGAATACTTTCATCGGGACGATATATCGGCGTATTCTGCGGACCATCAAATTCAGATTCATTCGCGATCCAATAGTATGTCCACTTAAAATTCTCGAGAAGGTCCCCATCGCCCGGATCAACATCACAGAGATCACCGATTCCATCGCTATCGGAATCAAGTTGATTTTGATTTGGAATTGTTGGGCAATTATCTTCATCATCAATTATCAGATCACAATCCTGATCCCCTTCGCACTCATCACCAACGCCATCGTCGTCATCATCTTCCTGATTTTCATTAGGACAATACGGACAATTATCTTCGTCATCTGGAATTGCATCTCCATCAAGATCATCTTCACAAAGATCACCCACTCCATTCAAATCAGAATCAAGTTGATCTGGATTTGGAACCAGAAGACAATTATCGCGGATATCATAGACACCATCACCATCCTGATCGGATTGTTGCAAATTAGTATTATCATTTATACTTGGGCTTTCACTTGAAGTTTCATCATCCCCTGAACTTTGGGTATTTGATACAATGTCATTTGCTCCACAGCTAAGCAGCATCGACAATGCAAAAATTTGAAGCGCTATAATAAGACGTATAATCATACTTTTCTATTACGCATTTTTTTGCGATTAATCAATATAATTCGTTAATTCGCTGCAAATTCACGGTCTATCGTTGAATAAACTCTA
>CAZHVX010000185.1:0-3733 GCA_964536295.1 uncultured Pseudomonadota bacterium | reverse complement strand
CGCGATGACATACACTATGTGTCATCCTGATCCGCCTCAGGCGGAGAAGGATCCAGTGTGAGCACTCTGGATTCTTCAGTCGCTAACGCTTCTTCAGAATGACAATATTTTTATACGAATTTTGGCAAATAAATCACATTATTAGACGCTATTCAAGGATTTTCTGTATATTATGCAAAATGGTGGGGTCAGACCTTCATTTTCACACTTCGTGCAAAGCCGCGTTATCAATGCCTTTACGAGGCACGAAAAGTGGCAAAAATCAAAAAAAACTTCAAAATACGCAATATGAGATGCGAAAATTCATAAAAAAGATCATTTTTTGATTTTTTGCGATATTTGATGGCCGGAAATGCTGTCCAGATCAGCGTTGAAGCGAAGTGTGAAAATGAAGGTCTGACCCCATTAGGGCTTTCTGCGGCGACGGACCTCGTTGCGCTCTGTAGTTTTTTTAGGCTCTTTCCCTCTAGATAATCTACTTATAAGACTTTCCCGATGAGCTCTTAAAAAATCGACACCAAATATTTTGTCTAGGCGTTCATAAAGGCCTGGGTTTTCGTATTGTAAAATATTTCTCAAACCTTCAACTGTAAGGCTCCTAAAAATCTGATCGGATTTCCTTACAAATCTCATCAAATCATCCAATGCCATTCTGTCACCATTAATCGCCCGTTCGATTAAACTTGATGATAAATTTTGCCCCGGTGATCCGTTATTATTTCTGGCCGGACCTCTCCCCGCTACACCTGCGACCTCAACTTTTGCACGACCAGATTTCTCGCCATCTTTTCTTCCGGCAACTTCAACCTTTGCACCATTGGTACTTCGCCTTAAGATCCTTATGCGCTCTGCAAGGCTTGCAGCAGAATCGCCAAGAAATTCTCTACCTAAAATTTCTGCAAGTTTTGAAACATATTGATCATCAAAACCCGTAAGCGCACCCTCCAACCTCTCCAAAGTAAGCCCCTCCAAAGATGGATTAAAATCTCGCAGGTGTTTAATTAATCTTTCAAAATCTTGCATACTTCCATTAACTGCTTTGTTTGCCAAAAGAAGGGCCCGCTCTTTTTTAGATTTACCTTCAACGAATAGCCCGGGAACCGAATGTTCTATAACGGCACCATATCCTGTACCCCGCCCATCCCATAGGGCTACCCCCTGATCTTCATATTTTCTGATCAACAATTCTGTTTCAGAATCAATCTTCACATGTCTGTAAATGCCTTTTTTATCAACGCTGGTTCCAAACAACATCAAACGCAGATCACTCCAAAACTCCTGTGGCTGTTTATTATGGGAGTAATGAATATAACCACCAATTAAAAATCTCTTGAGTGACGTTTTCTCTAGATTTCCACTAAACCAGCCATCCTCTGTATAGAAACCCTTCGATGGGAAACGCCCCCCAAAAAGTTGGGCAGCTTTTTTTCGAGCAAGTTGAACCAACAGGCGATATTCTCGGTCTTTAATATGATGTAAGGGCTTCCATCCCTCCATTTCAGAGATGCGTTCATAAATTAGCTTGTCTACATCATCCAGATAATCCTCTAGATCATCGTTGTCCTTGGCATCAAAGACATGTCTATATTTTCCATCTGGCATTAATTCCAAATTAAAAACCAAAAGACTGACATCTCTCCAAAAACTTATACCTGTATTGCCCGATGTGTATTCGAGTTTTGCATCCTTGAGAAAATTACGCAGCGGCAAACGATGCAGCGATCCACTCTTCCAGCCGTCGATTGTTTCAATACCAAGATATGGAAACCTACCCCCGGAGACCTCTATCACTTTTTTACGAAGAGCCTTCATGAATGGTCTCCACGCCTCTGGTATTTCACTTAAGGGAAGCCAACCTTCATGATCTGCAATCGCCTTATGGATCGCTTCATCAAAATTAGCATTCTCTTTCAGATGATAATACTCACCATCAAGATTCACTGCCACATCCAAGAGCGCCTTTCTTATAAATTCCCAATATTTTATTGGATAATATGTTGTTGATTGGATGATCTTACCCCTTACAATTAAATCCAGCAAAGGACCACGATACAGATTCGGACTAGACCAACCATCCTTTGTTGTAAATCCAAGGGCAGGCAAAACGCCACCGAACAACGTTATGGCCTTTTTTCTGGCCATCTCTACGATTTTTCTTCTACCCTCCGGAATTTCTTTTAGGGGCACCCAATCATCTCTTTCCCCTTGGATATATTCGAAGATTAGCTTCTCAATTTCTTCCGTTGGTTCGATGTGCTCATACTCACCTGGATCAACCTTTCTTACATAAAGGAATGCCATTTTCAAATCCATCCAAAATTTCTTTGGAGGATTTGTATCGGTATAAACCAACCTTCCCGTCATAATAAATTTTCTAATTGGACTATCTTTCAGATATCCACTAAACCATCCATCCGCGGTTTTAAAACCTTTGTGTGGAAAGCTACCATCGAACACCTGTTCTATTTGCTCACGCGCGATACGGACAAGCTCGCGCGTACCCTCGGGGATCTGATCAAGTGGCAACCAACCCCTTGGTAATTTTTTCTGAACTGCTTTTGTTTCGACTGCATCTTCACTTTCACGAGGAGCTACCACTTTTTCAACTACGGCCTTCGCCTTTTTAATTCTTCCTAACAAAATACTTAATTCATACTCATCACCATTTAATGCCTTGTTAACTCTTCTAATAGTATTTGCAGCATCCAAGGCTTTTTTGGCCACAGCATCATCACTTATCCTGTTGAATATTTCGTGAACAGATGAACCAAGTGGATTTATTACTCTAGCCGCAGCATCCGCCATTCCTCTCAATGTTGAAGGGACCGATCCAGCTTGCGCGCCTTCTGTTTTTTTAATCACAAAAAGATAGGTCCCCACGGCCCTATGTATTTGCTGTGCCATTTGACGCCTTGTATGGTCAGAGTATCTTTTCAGCTCACCAGGCAATAGTGTAAGCAATAGGGGCAGACCCGTAATGATACCTATGTAATGAAGATATTTTGAGTATGAAAAATTTCTATCATCCTCCCTCTCGAGACTATTATAAGGGATATTCCCTATTACCTCGGAAAATGTGCTTGATATATTTGCAATTTTTTCAACCATAAAAGTTTCGCACCTTAGACATATTATTAGACGCAATTCAAGAGAAATCGGGGTAATATGCAGAATGAGAGTGGTGGAAAATACCCTTTAATGTCATCTCCGCCTTGTATAAAACAGTGTTAAGCGGAGATCCAGAATTTAAAAACAATTCTGGATTCCTGCCCGCTCGCCAAGCCCGCCCGGCATGCCTACGGCGAAGCCGTGGCGGACGGGCTTGCGAGGCAGGCGGGCTCGCTAACACTTCTTAAACGAGGCGAGAATGACAACGGGGCCTAAACAAAATTCTTTTTATTTTTTAGGTAGTTAGCAAGAAAAAGGCCCCGTACCGAGAACCGATACGGGGCCATGTTTTAATTCAAAATAAAAGATCCTATTGATCACAGGCAGTTATACCCAGATTACAGTCGTCCTGAGCACCAACGGGAACCTGATCACAGATATCTGATAAACAGCCATATGTAGCTGCACCGGATACCCCACCCGGAAAACAGGCATCACACTGAGTCTTGGCCGTTGATACAATGGCCAAAATTTGAGCATTCCCAAATTGTGTAGTACAAATGGTACTCGCACATCCACCCCCCGATTCAGCCATTGCCGCTAGTTGTCTCGCGGCACTAATATC
>CAZHVX010000184.1:2704-3930 GCA_964536295.1 uncultured Pseudomonadota bacterium | reverse complement strand
TCTGATCCGCCTCAGGCGGAGAAGAATCCAGATTCACACACTGGATCCTTCGTTAACACTCAGGATGACACCCTAATTCATCAACAATGCTGCATCTCACCCGTTTGGGATACGCCGTGGGCGCTTTATGCCCTTTTAGAGGCCGGAATCCCCGCCGATCACCCTGCTCTTCTTAAGGCAGGCAGATGGCTGATCTCTAAACAAATCCTCTTCGATAAAGCTGACTGGAAGATCAAGAACCCGCACGGTGAACCCGGCGGCTGGTCATTCGAATTCAAAAACGACTTTTTTCCGGATGTCGATGATACAATTGAAGTGCTGACAGTCCTGCATCGAATTGCGATCCCTGAAAAGGAAAAGGCTCAAGCCTGTGAACGTGGTTTGAACTGGCTGTTATCGATGCAAAACGATGATGGCGGCTGGGGCGCCTTCGACAAAAACAATAATCTCGAAATTGTAAATAAAATTCCATTTTCCGATCATGGCGCATGTCTGGATCCATCATCGCCGGATATTACCGCGCGCATGATTGAGTTTTTGGCTAGTCGAGGATTTTCGAAAAATGATCATACGATTAAACGTGCACTTAATTATATAAAAGAGTCCCAGGAATTTTTCATATGTCATTCTGATCCGCCTCAGGCGGAGAAGAATCCAGCTTCACACACTGGATCCTTCACTACGTTCAGGATGACACAGCCAGCGTGTCATTCTGAGCCACAGGAGAAGAATCCAGATTCACACACTGGATCCTTCACTACGTTCAGGATGACAAAAGACGTACAGGATGACAATGGTGCACCTCTTGGTGGATGGTTTGGACGCTGGGGGGTTAATTATATCTACGGAACCTGGGCGGTCTTAACGGCCCTTGCTGCAATTGAAGAGGATCTCAATCAGGATTGGATACAAAAAGCGGTTACGTGGCTCAAGGGTATCCAGAACACCGATGGTGGATGGTCCGAATCTCCGCAAACGTATGTCACCAAAAAATTTGAACCGTATCCAGAGAGTGTCCCTTCACAGACCGCATGGGCGTTGATGGGGCTTATTGCAACGGGTGAGGCAAAATCAGATGAGGCTAAAAGAGGCGCAGACTTCTTGATGAATCACCAAAATGAAGATGGAAGCTGGGATGAAAAATATTTTACCGGCACCGGTTTTCCCGGACATTTCTATATCAGATATCACGGCTATCGCCACTTTTTTCCAACCTTAGCGTTGGC
>CAZHVX010000184.1:0-2604 GCA_964536295.1 uncultured Pseudomonadota bacterium | reverse complement strand
GGCTTTGCTCTCTTTTTCACCATACCCTCGGCACGTCTTTTGACGTTCTCAAGCATCCTAGGAAGGTTGCTTGATATAATGGTTTGCAGAAGTGCACTTGGGATTAACAGCGTCGGCTCGACATCTATTGCATAGGTGGCCTCAACCACGTTATGTTTGCCTTCTTCAAGATTCCAGCTACCGTGATTATGCCTTAACATCGTACCTGATATTAATTCCCAGGTAATTGTCTTGGGGGAATTCAACTTAAACCTTAACGAATACTCAATTACCTTAATTAGATCTAACAAAAAAGTTGCTTCAATTGTTTTGAACAGTTTTTTTGTTACATGAACTTCTCGAATCTCTGGAATAAATTCCGGATATTTTTCAAAATCCGTTATCACATCAAAGATTTTCTTGATCGGCGCATTAATAACAACCGACCTCTCTAGTTTTGGCATTATTTATCCCCTTTAGAAATTATTTATGTCATCCTGAGGCGCAGCCGAAGGATCCAGCGCGGACAATGCACCCTCGGGATCCTTCGCTTATGCTCAGGATGACGGAAAAATTAAAACTCTAATGGTTTTACTTTCAAATTATGCGTAGCTTCGATGTAACGAATGGTTCCCGTTTCCGAACGCATAACCATCGAACTAGTATACACCCTACCTTTTCCGTAACGTACGCCATCCAAAAAGTCTCCATTGGTAACACCCGTTGCGGCAAACATTACATTACCCTTTGCAAGCTCTTCAATCTTGAATATCTTATCAATCTCTGAGACCCCCATCTTCTTCGCACGTGCAATTTCTTCGTCATTGCGCGGTTTCAAACGTCCCTGCATGTCGCCCCCAACACATCTCAATGCCGCAGCGGCCAAAACACCTTCAGGCGCCCCACCTGTACCCATTAGGACATCCAGACCTCGATCCGGAAAACACGTTGCAATTGCCGCGGCAACATCACCATCTCCGATGAGTTTGATTCTGGCACCCGAATCACGGACTTCGGCAATCAATTCTCTGTGACGATCCCTCTCCAGGATGACAACGCTCAAGTCCTCAACGCACACACCCTTTGCCTTCGCAATCTCTTGTAAATTCCATGTGGGAGATTTCGATAAATCAATCGCTCCCTTTGCTTCCGGACCAACCGCTATTTTTTCCATATACGTATCAGGCGCATGGAGAAAATTTCCCGGATCGGCCATTGCAAGAACTGAAATGGCGTTATTCCCTGCAATCGCACAGATTGTGGTTCCCTCCAGCGGATCCAGTGCAATATCAACCTGTGGGCCTTTATCCTTCTCCCATCCCCGGCCAACCTTTTCTCCGATGTAAAGCATTGGAGCTTCGTCACGTTCTCCTTCACCGATAACAACGGTTCCTCGGAGCTCCCTCTTATTTAAAGTTCTCCGCATGGCATCAACTGCAGCCTGATCAGCAGCATCATTTTTGCCACGACCAATTAGACGCGATGCAGAAAGCGCTGCAGCTTCTGTTACGCGCACACATTCTAGTGCTAAGTTGCGATCCATATTCCCTCCCTTTATTAAGTCTCTAGGTTCTTAGATCTGTAGGTCATTAGGACATACCCAATGACTTATGAACTTGTATTAGATTCAAATACCTTATGAGCCATATACGAACTCCGCACAAATGGTCCGCAAAATGCATATTTGAATCCTATCTTTAAAGCTACGTTTTTATATTCTTCAAATTCATCTGGATGAATGTACTCCGCTACCGGCCAGCTTGATAACGACGGTGACAGATACTGACCAATCGTCACAATCTGGCATCCAGCAGAATAAAGATCCTTTAAGGTTGTAACAACCTCTTCTTTTTTTTCACCCATCCCAACCATCAATCCGGATTTAATGTAGCCTCCCTGCATCTTCTTCGCCACCATCCTTAAAACCGCCAACGAACTTTCATACGTGGCCTTTGAACGAATTCTGGAGGACAATCTCTCCACCGTTTCTATGTTGTGATTAAAAACATTCGGCTTTGCATTGCAAACTTCTTCGATTAAATCCTCGCTACATCCAAAATCAGGGGTCAAAACCTCAATCGTTGACCATGGTAATTTATTGCGAATCGCTTTGATCGTTTGGACAAAATGGCTCGCACCCTTGTCGGGGAGATCGTCGCGCGTAACAGAGGTAACAACGACATGTTTGAGATTTAAATCGTAAACGATGTCCGCAATATTTTGCGGCTCGTTTTCATCAAGACCCATTGGATGACCATGTTTAACCGCGCAAAACTTACAATTGCGTGTACACGTATCCCCCATAATCATAAATGTTGCGGTCCCGGAGCAAAAGCACTCACCGATATTCGGGCACTTTGCCTCTTCGCAAACGGTATGAAGGCCATATTTCCGCAAACTCGCACGAAGAGCATGTGTTGTTGATGATTTCACACGTTTAACAAGCCAATGGGGAAGGCGGGGCCTTGGAGCCCCTTTATCGCACGTTAAAGTGGGCATAAAGTTACTATTTACATAACATACTGATAATATATGTCAATATCTCTAAATAATGTTCTTTCGTAAATAAGGGGAGTGGTGGAAAATACTGTTTTTTCAAAAATTGTCATCCCTGCGAAGGCAGGG
>CAZHVX010000183.1:0-3956 GCA_964536295.1 uncultured Pseudomonadota bacterium | reverse complement strand
CCCTATTGTGACACAGCCTGTTCGCGGGGATGACAAGGAAGTGTTTTTACCTCAACTTATTGAGAAGTTACGTGCAAAAGGTATAACTATTTGAAATTTAATTATAAATTATAATCATTGTATCGTTTGAATTTGTAGTATTTCTACACCCTTCACATTGAAAATGAAGCGTCAAAATATTATCTAATAAATACAGATAGTTATCAGGCATTATCAGCTGTTATGTAAAATCTTTACGATAATGATAAAAAAACACCCATATCAGAAAGCGAGAAATGATGTAACTATTTGAAATAATAGGATTTATATGGCAGTCGAATAATTTACTGCATTGGCATGCTCCTTGCTAATTTTACGACTAGGGGAGAGAAAAACAAGGCGAGGGGTACGATGCGAAACAAAAAATCCAAAAAAATCAAGATGTTAATGATGGCTGCTTTGATTCTATCTCTTGTTGGTTGCGGCGCAACCGAAACCTATTATCTTAGCAATCTCAATAAGGCAGAGACCGGTTTTGATGGAACCGATCAGACGAATACGGTTAGTGACCCTTCTCAAATGGGGGTTGGGGATGTGATGTTTATTCGTTTTGGTGGTGAAAATGGAATTACTCAGGTTGATTTTAGTGGTGCAGAGGCTGGCTCCGAATTTTATCTGGGAGTTGCCTCGATAGGTCAAAATCCCGGAACCCAAAATGCAGTGGTAATGGATGAATCCCTTGCCTACGATGACATGGCTGTCCAGTCCAAGTCGGTTGTCAAATACAGCGTTGGTGTCGAAAAAGATTTTATGGCCAGGCTAAGAGAGGAAGAGGTTCGTCTATCTTTGGATGAAAGTGCGATTCCCGCCGAGTATTCAAATTATAGCTTATCTAAAAATGTTAAATACACAACAGGCGCAGGTGGTGAGGAATCCTTTAAGGTTTTGGCAAGTGTAAGTTCTGTGAGCCAATATGTTAATGTGTCTGCCAATCTGTACTATGAAGGAAATAATGTTCGATGCTATGTCGATACAGATGTTGAAGATAAAAATCCAGAGGACCTTACTCATGATGATGTATATGAACTTTGTTCTATTTATGACACTCAGGTTGATTTTGCCAGAGATATATTTGGTGAGGAATCGGACGTTAACGGTGATGATAGGGTTACTGTTTTGATGACCCCGCAAGTTAACAGATTAGGCAAGTTGGCCGGTGGCGTTATAACCGGATTTTTCTTTGCTACCGATCTGCACGCGGTTACGCCATCAAACCAGGTAAGCAATGAGCAGGAAATGATATATATGGCCGTTCCAGATTCGAAGGGCCTGTATGGCGTCAAGATTCAAAAGGAATTTGGGATAGAAAACTATATGTCCCCTGTTTTTATCCACGAATTTCAACATCTGATTAGCTTTAATCAAAAGGTTTTCATAAACAAGGGCGGAGCGGAAATCGGTTGGTTGAACGAAGGGCTTTCGCATCTGTCCGAAGATTTGGCCGGATATGGAAGAGAAAACTATTCCAGGTATGAGATGTTCTTGAATAACCCAAGTTATTATTCTGCAATGGGAGGTGACTCTCCTGGATTGGGTGAAAGGGGTGCCTCCTATCTATTTATGAGATATCTTTACGAACAACACTATGACGGTAATGAATTTTTGAGAAATTTACATGATTCAAATCTAAGTGGTGCCGAGAATTTAATCGAAGCCTTTGCAGGGGGAGCTTCTGGTATTAATGATCTTTCCGATATGTTTGGACGGTGGATGGCGGCCCTTTTAATGACTAACTCTGGTTTGACGACTGACTCGGACTTTATCTATAAGGATCGCGTATTTAATGGCGATACAGATAATTGGCAGGGTGTTTTGATTCATGGTAATGCGGAGGATGGAAGGGGAACGGTTCTTAATGGCGTGGGAATAAGTGATTTCAACAACGGTTTTAATAGTAGTTTCACTGCTGGTAGTGCTAAATTCTTTGAGATGCAAAATCCCCAATCGAGCCTTTCCTTTTCAGGTGGCAGTAAGGGCGACTTTGTTGCGGTCCTAATCCGCAAATATTGATAAAAAGGGCGTTTTTAACGGGTTAAATAATACCGATTTCGGCAAGATCACGCCAAACCAAAAACCGCTTTAAATACAAACACATACAGATATTCTCAAAAAACTAGGGTTATTTACAACCACATTCAAGAAAAGACATAAAAATCAAAATTATAACACGTTGAAATCGTTAGGCTATTTGGAGTATAAAAAGATGTCCCTTGGCACGCCCGTTGCTCTATAGAAGTTCGGGTGTGTTATGATAAAGAAGAAGATAAGACATATAATGTTTTTTGCAGTAGTAGCTTTTAGCTGCTACACGATAGGAGTAGGGTGCGGAAGTTCAGAAAGTCTCAGTGGAATAAATTCTTCCTCTGCTGCTACAGATTCGTTCGTGGTAAGTGATGCCAGAGATATGGGTGTTGGTGATGTGATGTATTTGCAATTTGATACGGAGGGAAATGCGGAGATAGATTTTAGTGGAGTATCCTCAGAATCAAAATTCTATATGATCCTGCAGTCGTATTCGCAGTCGTCTGCTTCATTTATTGCAACAATGGGAAATGAAGCTGCGCACTTTGATAAAGGCATAGCATCCTATCTTGACGAAAGCATGACCAATGATCCAGTTGCCTCTTTTAATCTAATGTTAAGAGAAAAAGACAACGAAATTTCAGAGAGTGAAGGGTATGTAGAGGCGAATCCAAACTACAGCGTAAGTAAATCCGTACAAAGTGGCGATGTAGAGACATTTAGAGTGCTCTCCAGTATATCATCAACAAGCGTTTACGATGAAGTCGATGCCGAAGTATACTGTGTTGGTGAATATGCAATATTCTATGTTGATCTTGAGGTTGCAGCGGTCATTCCTAACGAATTGACAGAGGCGGATGTCGATGAATTGTGTGTAAACTTTGATAAGGCGGTAGAAACAGAGTATAACATCTATGGCCAAGCGTCTGATGTTAATAGCGATGGCAAATTTGCAGTTTTAATGACGCCGGCCGTAAATGAATTGGGTGCATCTGGTGGTGGAATTATCACCGGTTATTTTTATGCCGGCGATCTATATGCCAGAACCACTTCAAATAAGGTCAGTAATGAGCGTGAAATCCTTTATACAATGGTTCCGGATTCGGATGGAGTTTATGGTCTAGAGATTCCAAAGGAATTTGCGATGTCTAATCTTTTACCGGCGGTTTTGCCACATGAATTACAACATGCAATCAGTTACAATAATCATGTTTTCATTAATCATTCATCCTCAGAAGCTGCTTGGTTAAATGAGGCTCTTTCACATTTTACGGAGGATTTGACTGGGTATAACCTTGAAAATCCATCAAGAATGGAGCTCTATCTACAAAGTCCAGCCAGTTATTCACTTGTTACGCTGAGCTCACCTCCCCTGCAAAACCGTGGTGCGGCTTATCTATTCTTGAGATATATGTATGAGCAATCGGATGATCCGGAAGCGTTCTTGAGTAACCTCCACAATACGGAACTTACGGGTACAGCTAATGTTGAAGCAGCATTTGGCAGTAGTGACTCAAATTTTGATGAGTTCTATGAGTTTATGAGAAGATGGGCAATAGCCGTTGCATTAACGGATTCCGGCGTTACAGCAGATTCCAAATATGTATATCAGTCACGCACCAAACATCCAGATACAGATAATTGGCAAGGCGTTTGCTTAAAGTGTGATGCGGAAGATAATCGTGATACAATTCTGGATGGACCTGCCTTTGAGGAATACGTGGCAGAGAGCTCTATTACAGTAAAGGGAACGGCATCCAGATTTTTTGAGATAAACAATGTGCCATCAAGCTTGCCGATATCAGGTTCAGCCTCAGCCGATATGGGCGGAGTTCTTATCAAGGTTCAGTAAAGAAAAGCTATCATTTCCATGAAATACCCCCTCGATTGATAAG
>CAZHVX010000182.1:0-3991 GCA_964536295.1 uncultured Pseudomonadota bacterium | reverse complement strand
GCTGGCCGGTTTTGACCCGGCCACAACTGGCCGGTTTTCATGTGGCCATCCGGGCTAGGCTGAAGATTTTTCGGAATAACATCCTTTTTTAATGGATCATCCCCTATTTTGATTGGTTTTATATAAGATTGGTCAATCTTAATTGACATAGAAATTCCTAACTTAAAGTTATTTCCACCCTCACTATTAATATCGTCATTTCACATAAAAGGTTGCTAGAATTTTAATAGGATAACACCTTGATATTATTAAATAAAAATTATATTATGCAAAATTTTGATGAGTTTATTTCAGACGTCAGGTAAAATCAAGGGAAATCTGGGCTAAGTGTCTGAAATCCAAGACATATTTTAAGGATATTGGTTAGCAGTATAGTAATGACGGGAGTGGTGGAAAATACGTTTTGTCATCCTGAATTCGCCAAAGGCGAATGAAGCCTGCCTGCCGCAGGCAGGGATCCAGAGTTAACAAATTGATTTCACTGGATTCTTCGCCCGCCTTTGGCGGACTCAGAATGACACGATAGTCAACAAAATGTATTTTCCACCACTCCCATGACTACAAGCTGCATAAAAATTACCGGCTAGAGGGAAGCCAAAGATTGTAGCCCTAGATTAAAGGCTATTTACTGAATTATTTCAATGTGTTATAGTAAACGGAAGTATATGATTCTTGAAAAATCCGCAAAACGTTGAATGTCTAGATACAAATGGAGGTTTTAATATATGGTCCTTGTTAAATGTATTTTCAAAAATGATCCGAATTTAAAAAATTCCTTCTGTAATCCACTTACAGATAATAACTATTCAGTGTGCGCGTTTTGTGAATTGTTGGGTAAAATTTATAGAAAATGGTTTGTTTATGGAGTTATGAAAAAATTTGACAAACCGTGGCATCAGGTTTGTTTTGCTGTATACAGTTGTGTAGATACGGAAAAAAGCGCATGGAATCATTTTAATGCAATAAAATTTTTACGGTTCGTTGGAAAAAATAAATGGTTAAAAAATATGCTGGCGCGTGCGCTTGAAAACATTCAGGATGGAACTCAAGAAGGAGAGGTACAAAAAACCCTTGGTGATGTTATCCCTAAGGTTCGCATTGATAAGCCCTGGGGGTGGGAGCTAATTCTAACGACAGTGAGGGAGGGGGACGAACAGGGCTATGCAGAAAAGTATCTAATAATTGTTGGTCCCTTATCAAACCAGTTACATCGAGATTATGAAGACCATGGGGAAAAGCGTTCGGCCAAGGTTGAAACCCAAACCTCATATGGGCCATCGCCTTATCTGTTGCGGATTGGTGGCGGAACGGAAAATGAGGAGTTCTACAAGGTTCTACCGGGCGGAATATTTCACATAGCAGCAAACCACTATCATCAGCCTAGCGTTAAAAGAGGCGATGTCGTTATTGTTAAAGAAACCTCTAAGCCCAATATCGGTCCTGGGAGCACAACTCGTGATCCTAACGGTGATCCGTGGAAGTCTTTTCGTTCAAGGACGGATATTTAATTCATCAGTAGATTAATAATAGTAACGGCGGCAAACAGTAGAACCACTATTCCTAAGCCGATCATGCCGATTTCAAGTGGTGATAGCTTGGTTTTTTTTGGCTTTTGTTTGCGAGGTGAGGGGTATAGTGCAGATAGACTTGGTTCATTTTCCAATGGAACATCATCGAATTCTTCTTTTAACGGTTTGTTTTCTTCCAACTCTGGAAGTTTTTCAATCTGATTTTGTTTGGCGAGGTTAGCTTGTTTTTTTTCCTTTATGATTTGATCTGATAATTTTTCTACATTTACTTCATTTGGATTTTTAAAAATTATTACAATTGTTCCAAGGGATATGCGATCACCATCGTGAAGATCCGTTGTCTCTTTGACCTTGGTTTTATTGACCGTAGTTCCATTTTTGCTTCCCAGGTCTTCAATGGTAATGCTTCCCCATCCCTTGTTGATCTTTACATGGTGCCTCGAGATGACATATTCATCTATCTGGAAATCTACACCCTCTTCGCGACCTATGATGATCTCGGACATATCCTCTGTTAGGGAGAATTTTTTTCCGGCGGATGACCCATTCAAGACCTCAAAGCTTGGAAGCGTTTCACGATCTAGGGCGCCTAAAACCTTTTTTAGAAGTTTTACCTCTAAAACGTCGCTGTCGGTAAGATCATTAAATGATTGATTTAACATTTCCTCTATTTTTGAAAATCGCAGATGATAATCTTCAATTTGAATCTTATCATCATGTCTTAAAATATTTTTTTCATTAGAATTTAGACGTACTCCATTGAGTATCGTTCCGTTTCCACTGCTTGTGTCGATCAAATAATATTCACCGTCTAGATGAAGAATCTTGGCGTGATTTCTCGAAACTCCATTTGAAGGTAGTTCAATTCCATTTAATGATGAACGTCCAATTAAAACCTCTTCAATGCCTAATGAATGGACTTGATCTTCTTTGTTTTTCTTATGAGTGATGATTATTTTCGGCATTTATAATCCTGTTCCTTTTGCAATCTAATCACTGTGTTTTTTTCTGATGCGAACTCATCGCTGGCTACATTTAAAAATCGGCAGAGTGCGCGTTCAGCTTTTTCTCTTTGCCCCAACTGAGTGTAAAGAGTTCCCAGATTATAAAGTGTTCGTGCATGATCTGGGGCGATATCCAGAGTATACTCCCATTCGTTTTTTGCTTCAATACTTTGTCCCATCTTTAAATGTGTTAACCCCAGATTATACGAAGCGTCAGCGTATTGAGGGTTCAGTTCCTTCGATCGTATCAAGGCCTTTTCGGCATCGCGAAAATAACGTTCAGATTCGGCATGGTTCCCCTCTAGCATATTTTGCTCTGCTAGGGCCAGCGCCACCGTTCCCAATCTAAAATATGCAACCTCACTGTATGGGGTTAGAAGCGTTACACTATGAAATTCGGCATACGCATCTTGATACCTTTTTTCATTTAGATAGAAGACTCCAAGGTTTAGGTGTGAATCGGCGTTCTCTGGTGAGAGGGTAATTGCCTTCATGTAACAATTTTGTGCCTTGAATGGTTGCGACATTTCATTGTAAAGGCTGCCAAGCCTAAGCCATATCTTAACGGATTGGGGATTGTCTCCAAGCGCCAATTTGTATCTGATCATTGCCTTTTCATATTTACCTTGAGATCTATAGACCTCAGCTATTTCATAATGAACATATTCCAGATTTGGATTTAACTCGGTTGCCTTGCTAAAATTTTTCACTGCAAGCTCAAGGTTTGTATCAGATGGATTCTTTTTTGCTTTATCAAGATAAACAAGGGCAAGGTTGTAATATGCATCGGCAAATGTTCGGTCACGTTTTATTGCTGTTTTAAAGCTTTGTATTGCAAGCTCATAATCTCCTTCATCTAAATACACCGTTCCAAGATGATTATGGGCAGAGGCATATTCCTTGTCGATCGCTATGGCCTTTTGAAAATATTGTTTTGCAAGCGCCGGGGAGCCCCCTTCCTTTGCGATAATCCCAAGGTTGTTGTATGCCTCGATGTATGATGGAGACAATTCCGAAGCTGTTTGAAACTCCTGTTTTGCGCGCTCGTAATCCCCCATAGTCATATAATTGATGCCCTGATTGTTATGAAAAACGGCACGCTGACTTGGTTGAATGTATTTTTTACCACCACAGGCGATAAGTAAAACAAGGATTGCGAGATGTAAGATTAAAATCTTTTTCATATATATCTCCGACTAAAATTTAATTGGTTCGTCTAGTTCTTTAAAATCTTCCTCAGGAATCGGTTGAGTTTTTCTTTTCGGTGGCGAAGTATCTTTTTTCTTTTTTGTTTCTTTTGGAGCATCTATATCGTCATAGTTATCCATATCCTTAATGTCAGATTTTATCTGCGGTTCCGGTGCCGGTTCAAACCTAGGCTCAACAGGTTGAGCTTTTGGAGTTTTTTGAGGTAACGGTTGAATTTCAGGAATCATTTCTTCACTCTTCAAGCAGGTG
>CAZHVX010000181.1:0-3998 GCA_964536295.1 uncultured Pseudomonadota bacterium | reverse complement strand
ATGATTCTTCATATGGAACATCAACAAAAATAAAAGGAACCTTCTGCTCATCTGCTACCCATGAAAAAGATTCGGAGTTCCCATCACACATTACAGATGTTGCACCAACGAATTGAGGTTTTGGTAAAACTCCTGAATTTGATATTCCGATAAGCATCCTATGAAATGTGCACATTGTTTGTGGTACGGATTGTGACTCGGCCTTATCCAAAAAGAACGGAGACCCACCCAACGTGGACATCAAACCCGCAATAATCTCCAAGGTAATTGGACGAATATTAAATGGATGCAATATTTCTGCTGGAAACAAAACAGACGTCCAGGCGCTCTGTGCATCTGGCGCTAAGGACTCCATCAAGGTTGTAACCTGAGCCTGCCTGATAACACCGCCGGATCTGGACAATCTTTGTTGGGATATTTTTTCCGGCAACTGAAAGAGTTTTAGGGCCTTATACATAGTCAAACGGCCAGAAATAACCTGTTCCAGAAATTTCATCGACAACTTTTTTATACGTGTGGTTTGCATAAAATTTTCAACTTTTCATTCCCAATAGTGCTGCACCAAATGCACCATTTAGTTGCGGATCGGGCATTATTGAAACGCTGCTACAAAGTTGCCTTGCAATTAAATCCACCAGTGTTTGATTTATTGCAACCCCCCCAGCCATATAAAATGGTGCCGCGCCTTCGATCCTTTTTACCAACCCTGCGGTTCTTTCCGCAATCGAATCATGAATTCCCCTTGCGATGTTTTCACGTGGGTGCCCCGCTGCAATCATCGAAATAACCTCTGACTCAGCAAAAACTGTACACATATTGCTAATGGGAACGGATCCCTTTGCCTCCCCTGCGGCCCTTGCAAAATCGCCTAAATTCATCTCCAGACGATTTGCAATTACCTCCAGGAAACGTCCAGTTCCAGCGGCACATTTATCATTCATCGCAAATCTGATAACCTTACCATCGTCATCCAGCCTGATGGCCTTCGAATCCTGTCCACCGATATCAATAACGGTACATCCCTTTTTGAGTTTCTTGAAAACACCCTTTGCATGGCATGTGATCTCTGTTATGACATCATCTGCGCCTTCAATCTGATTACGTCCATAACCTGTTGCAACCATATAATAGTTGCCCCGATCAGATGATCCGGTCTTGCTATACATCTCTTGAATTAACTTGGCAGAGCTCTTCTGAACCGATGTCCCGGTATCAGTCAGACCCTGAAAAATAATTTCACCATCACGATTCAAACAAACAAGCTTTGCAGCGTGCGAGCCAATATCCAGGCCCACATAATATTGATGGTCCTTTGATACAGTCTTGTTTTTGTTTAACCCCAATTTTTCTAAAAATGCTTCTACTCTTGTCATAATTTGTCCCTCGTTTTCTGAAAAGCCTTCATGTTCTATCATTATTATAGGAAAATCACTCGAAAGTTTTTTCCTTAAATTCATATAATCAAAGGCTTGAAAATCGCAAAATTTAAATGTTTGTATTATCAACCCCTCTATTCCATCATCAGCAACTTTATTTACGATATCATCCAGATAATCAGAATCCACAAGCCTGGGACAGGTATTAGATTTTAAATAAAAACGCGCATAATCCATCAAACTGTCCTTAAGATGTTCAAAACCACTCTTCTTGGGATATGATTTACTGAGGCAATGATTTAAATGGACAAGTTCGAAACCATTCTCATCCATGGCGCGTTCCAGCGCTGTTATGGGTGTATTGGATCCAAGTAGTCCAATCTTTCTTTTAGAGGATGAAGTATCTTGTGCATCAACTTCGCACCTATCAACCGATAAACCATCCAAGATCTCTGTTAATTTTTCCAACTCCTTGGCAAGATATTTGACTGCATGCTCATTTGTCCTACGTGGAACATCCAGCGAAAATATTCTTTTTTCGGGTAAACTTTTTTGTAGCGCATTATGCATTTTTTTTAATGCATCGCATGAAACCGGCACAATTATTAAATCATATTTTTCATGATGATTGAGGAAGTAATCATACAACGCTTTAACATAGGGACACAAATTATCGTGAAAGATACAATTATGCTCACGCCGTTCAGTTGTTTTAAACAATCTATCAGATGTTAAATAATCAACGTGAACACCGCAGGCTATAAGCAGCTCTGTTGGAATAAGTGAACAAAACACTGGTACATTCATGTGTGTGGGAGTAACAGGTTGATACAACGTTGTCAATTTTCTATTATCGTCAATACCTGTAAACCCGGGTTCTTCTAGCGTTAAAGTGAGATGTCAATTAACCTTGTCATTTCAAGCACATACTGATAGTGGAATTAAGCAAGTAAAGGGGAAAACAATGACCGAAACCACCAAAAAACTTTCTTGGAATTTTCCAAAAATATTTTGGAGCACAAACGTTCTTCAACTAGTGGAACGCGCAGCCTACTATGGCTCGTTCATCACAATGTCATTATATCTAACACGGAGCGTTGGATTCACAGACATTGAAACGGGTTGGGTTGTAGGCCTTTACGCAGCTTTTTTCTATCTTATGCCACTTTTCCTGGGGGCAATTGCTGATAAAATTGGTTTTAGAATATCATTGATCTTAGCCTTTTTACTTCTGACTGTTGGTTATGGATTACTGGGAAGCTTTCAAATAAAAGCAACTGTGCTTTTATCTTTATTGATCATCCTACTTGGTGGAGCAATGGTAAAGGTTATCTTTAAAGGCACCGCCGCCAAATGTTCGGACGCTGAGCATAGATCAAGAGCATTTTCGATCCTATATATGGCTGTAAACATTGGATCCTTTTCTGGAAAAATGATTGCAAAACCCCTTCGCATTCATATGGGACTTGAATATATCAACTTCTATGCTGCATCAATGGCATTAATAGGTTTAATATTTGCGATTTTTTTCTTTAAAAATACCGAAATACTTAGGGATACTCACAAATCAATAAAAGAAGTTCTTGAAGGACTATGGCGTGTGGTTAAAAACTTCCGATTCATGATCTTTGTGATAATCATCGGCGGTTTTTGGGCGATACAAGGGCAAATGTACGCAACAATGCCGAAGTATATATTGCGTCTTATTGGCGAATCGGCCTCACCCGAGTGGCTTGCAAATGTTAACCCACTAGTTGTGGTACTTTGTGTAATTCCAATCACTCATCTAGTAAGACGACTCAAGCCTATAAATTCGATGTCGATCGCTCTTTTCATGATGCCTTTTTCGGCATTGGCAATTGCATTTGCCTCTGTATTAGAATCCAAGTTCGGAACTTCAATCCATATATTGGGACAAATTGCAATGCATCCAATCACCCTAATGATGATAATAGGTATAGGTCTACAAGGTTTTTCAGAGTGTTTCTTATCACCACGTTATTATGAATTTTTCTCGAAACAAGCACCAAAGGGCGAAACGGGCTTATATATGGGATTTTCTGACCTTAAAATCTTTTTTGCATGGTTATTTGGATTCGCAATCTCAGGATATTTATTAGAGGCCTATTGCCCCAATCCCAAAACCGTGGATTCTGCCAACATGGTAACGGCATATGCAAACGCACATTATATATGGTATATATTTGCCGGAATCGGCTTTGCAGCATTTCTAGCATTGCTAATTTTTAAATTTGTAACGGATAGGATCGATCGCAAACATCATATGCCTATAGCTGCCGGGTCAAAAGATGATCCTGAACCATTCATTGAGAAAGAGTAAACATTATACGTAACCATTGACGCTACCCCCGAAAATTGACAGATTTTATCTTATGGGAGTGGTGGAAAATACGTTTTGTTGACCCTTGTGTCATTCTGAGTCCGTCAAAGGCGGACGAAGAATCCAGTAAATTCAATTTATTAGCTCTGGATCCCTGCCTGCGGCAGGCAGGCTTCATTCGCCTTTGGCAAATTCAGGATGACAAAACGTATTTTTCACCACTCCCCTTATCAATCGAGGGGGTATTTCATGGAAATGATAGCTTTTCTTTACTGAACCTT
>CAZHVX010000180.1:0-4020 GCA_964536295.1 uncultured Pseudomonadota bacterium | reverse complement strand
GGGAGGGGATTAAGGGCGTAAAGCCCCGCCGCGTAGAGTCGCGTGACCGCGACCACGCGGTTTTACGCGAAGGGGGCCACGCCCCTTTACGGGGGAGGGTGATACTTTAGTTGATGCCACCCCCACCTAGCCTCCCCCTTAGGGGGAGGTAGGCTGAGGTTCGAAAACTATTATAGGAGAATTCATGACAGAACAAGAAAACAAGATCTATGAAGGTACGACACTGGTTCCATTACTACCATTGAGAGACATCGTTGTGTTTCCACATATGGTTGTTCCACTCTTTGTCGGGAGGGAAAAGTCTATAGCGGCTTTGGATGAGGCCATGAATAAGGAAAAAGATATCCTACTATCTGCACAGCAAAATCCAAAGACAAATGATCCAAAGCAGGAAGAGATCTACAGGATTGGAACGATGGCTTCAATAATTCAGTTGCTTAGATTGCCAGATGGTACCGTAAAGGTTCTTGTCGAGGGTAAAAAACGTGCGAGGATTAAACAGTTTGTTCCGAATGATAATTTCTTTTTGGTTGAGGCCGAAATTGTCTCTCATGAAGGCGGATCGAATGTCGAAACAGAAGCGTTGACTCGTGGTGTGAAATCTACCTTTGAACAGTATGTTAAATTAAATAAGAGAATTCCACCGGAGATGTTGGCCTCCGTGTCATCTATAGATGATCCATCAAGATTGGCAGATACTATTATAGCGCATTTAAATTTAAAACTTCAGGATAAACAGGGTGTTTTGGAGATTATCGAGTCGGCACCTCGCTTGGAAAAAATATTATCTTTGATGCAGTCGGAAATAGAAATATTACAGATTGAAAAGAGGATCAGGGGCCGCGTTAAAAAGCAGATGGAAAAGACCCAGAAGGAATATTATCTCAATGAGCAGATGCAGGCTATCCAAAAGGAGCTTGGGGAGCGTGACGAGTTTAAGGGTGAGATTCAGGAGCTTGAAGAAAAGATGAAGAAGAAAAAGCTTTCTCCTGAAGCTGCAGAAAAAGTTAAGAAAGAATTGAAAAAATTAAAGATGATGTCGCCGATGTCTGCTGAGGCTGCGGTTGTTCGTAATTATATAGATTGGATCTTAAGTATTCCGTGGAAAGAATTTACAAAGGATAAAATGGATATTAAAGAGGCCGAAGATATATTGAACGAGGACCATTACGGCTTAGTGCAGCCAAAGGAAAGAATTGTAGAATATCTTGCCGTGAGGGCCTTGGTTGATAAGATGCGTGGCCCAATCCTTTGTTTTGCCGGTCCGGCCGGTGTTGGTAAAACTTCATTGGGGCGTTCGATTGCCAGGGCAACGGGGCGTAAGTTTGTAAGGGTTTCACTTGGTGGAGTTCGTGACGAGGCAGAAATTCGCGGCCATAGGCGTACTTATATCGGTGCAATGCCCGGTAAAATTCTTCAGGCAATGAAGAAAGCCGGCTCATCCAATCCAGTGTTCTTGCTTGATGAAATCGACAAGATGAGTTCGGATTTTCGAGGGGATCCTTCTTCGGCTATGCTTGAGGTTTTGGATCCAGAACAAAACTGCACATTCAATGATCATTATCTCGATATGGATTATGATCTTAGTGACGTGATGTTTATCTGTACCGCTAACGTTCTTCCAAATATTCCACTTCCATTACAAGACAGAATGGAAGTGATTCGCATCCCAGGTTATACAGAGCCAGAAAAATTACAGATTGCATTGAGGTATCTCATAAAAAAACAGCGTGAAGCAAACGGTTTGCAGGAAAAGAACATCCTCTTTACTGAAACTGCATTAAGAGAAATAATTCGAAGATACACCAGGGAAGCGGGTGTTCGTAACCTTGAGCGAGAGATTGCTTCAATTTGTCGAAAGGTTGCGCGTCATTTAGTTAAAACAGGTAAGCGGGAGCAGTGTGTGAAAATTACACCCAAAAAGGTTCATGTATATCTTGGCGTTCCAACATTTAGTTATGGCTTGGCAGAAAAAGAGGACCAGATTGGTATCTGTACCGGTCTTGCCTGGACAGAACATGGCGGTGAGTTGCTAATGATAGAAGTTGCAATCATGCCGGGTAAGGGTAAATTAATAATTACAGGTAAACTTGGTGATGTAATGCAGGAGTCGGCACAAGCGGCTATGAGTTATGTTAGGTCAAAGGCCATTCCATTCAATTTAGGTGAGGACTTTTATTCCAAACTGGATATCCATATCCATGTGCCAGAAGGTGCAATACCAAAGGATGGACCATCTGCTGGTATCACAATGGCAACGGCGCTGGCATCGGCTTTAACGAAGAGGATGGTGAGGAAAGATGTTGCAATGACGGGTGAGATTACATTGAGGGGACATGTTTTGCCAATTGGTGGTTTGAAGGAGAAAATTTTGGCGGCGCATCGTGGAGGCATCAAAAAGATATTAATTCCTCATGAGAATGAGAAGGATCTGAAGGATCTTCCCAAGAAGGTGCGTAAAGAAGTTGAAATAGTTCCAGTTGAACATATGGATGATGTTCTCCGTGAGGTGTTTGTCGATGGAGCCGAAGGCCTTTTGGGTGGAAAAAAGACAAGCAATTCAACGGGTTCGAATAATAAAAAGACAAAAAAAACAAAATTGGTGGGACCAGCAGTAAAAAATAAGAAGGCTGGAAAAAAACACTTGCCAAATAACGCAGTTAGGCATTAGTATGCCGCGCTCTTGCGATGGGCGCTTAGCTCAGCTGGTAGAGCATCGCCTTTACACGGCGGAGGCCACAGGTTCGAGCCCTGTAGCGCCCACATGGTTCTTAGTCCAGCGAGAAGCGTTAGCGACGCGCTGGGTTTAGAACCATGTGTCCTGAGGAGACCGAAAGGTTACCGAAGGGCACAAGAAATAATGCCGGTTTTTAAACAAATGCCAAGGTATAGAAAAGTTAACGAAAAGTTCTTTGATAAGTGGACTCCAGAAAGTGCTTATATTTTTGGGTTATTAATGGCTGATGGTACGATAACAGTTAATCCCCGCGGATCTAGGTATGTGGAATTTGTTTCGATTGATAAGGAATTAGTAAATAACCTAAAGTATTTATTGGATTCTGATCATAAAATATCAATTAAAAAGAAACCATCAGACTGTTCATGGAAAAGAGCATATCGAATCCAGATTGGTAATAAAAGGCTTTTGGGTCGTTTGAATAAGTTGGGTTTGGGGGATAAAAAGAAAAATAAACTACGATTTCCAAAAGTACCAGTTAAACTTTATTGTCATTTTGTAAGAGGTTTCTTTGATGGCGATGGTTGTGTTTGTATAGGTCGCTATTACTCAAGTGAGAGATCTAAATATAAACAGTATGCTAATGTTGTTTTTACAGCAAAGAATAAGCTTTTTTTAAAGAATTTATTAGATTGTCTTTGGAAAAATGCTGGCTTGCAGGGGGGTAGCTTGTACAAGGGTACTCGATGTCATCGACTTTCATTCAGTAAAGGAGATAGCGAAAGGTTGTTTCCTTATCTATATGAAAGAGGTTTGAATAAAAGGATGTTTTTAGGACGTAAATACAAGATTTTTAAAGACATTGTAAAATAGATTTGCTATGAAATATTAATAGGGGCGGTAGTTCAACTGGTTAGAGCACTGGCCTGTCACGCCAGACGTTGCGAGTTCGAGCCTCGTCCGCCCCGCCAAGAAAAAATGGTCACCAGCCGTAGGTTGGTGACCATTTTTGTATTCTGGAATCCGGGGTCAGGCACGCAATTAAATTCAATGCGGATTTAATTTCTTTTGTTTTGGGCCAGGTATTTGTCTTATCAACCTATGTCCAGTTTTTGCTATAGAGCTGTTCGACTTTTTGTAGTTTCATATCATTAGTCAATGCTTTGGGTGCTGCTGGGTTCTCTTTGTGGTAATAGCCGGTCGACAAGAAAGTAGTTATTAGTTACATGTTCTCTTGCTTTGAGAATTAACCGGTCAGCCTCATCAGGAATCATATTTCCATATTTTTCCGCGAAGGCCATGTAGCCGTCAACATCTCCGGCCGCCTCGAATTTAACAATTTC
>CAZHVX010000179.1:0-4080 GCA_964536295.1 uncultured Pseudomonadota bacterium | reverse complement strand
GGGCGGACGAAGGCGGATGGGAGGATCGAATGAAATTATGCGTAATTGGAACCGGATATGTCCCGAAGCGACACAATTTTTGCAGATAGCAAAAATTGTTTGACGCTTCGAGGATCTCGCCGTAGTCCGCGTGGGCGGACGAAGGCGGATGGGAGGATCGAATGAAATTGTGCGTTATAGGTACAGGTTATGTTGGTCTTGTCACCGGCGCATGTTTGGCCAACAGCGGTAACGACGTCGTGTGTGTTGATAAGGATATCAATAAAATTGAAATGCTTAAACGAGGTGAAGTCCCAATTTATGAACCGGGTTTACATGATATAATCGAACGTAATGAGAAAGAAGGAAGACTAAGCTATACAACAAAGCTCTCCGATGGATTGCGTGAAGCGGAGATTTGTTTTATTACAGTTGATACTCCTCCAGGTGATGGTGGCGCAGCTGATTTAAGAAATGTATTAGCAGTTGCAAAACAAATTGGCGAACTGCTGGACCATTATGCTATTATTGTTACAAAGAGTACGGTGCCTGTTGGAACTACTCACAAGGTTAAAAAGGTTATAGCAGATGAACTTCATAGGCGAGGTGTACAGAATGAAATAAAATTTGACGTAGCCAATAATCCTGAATTTTTGAAAGAGGGAAATGCTGTTAGTGATTGCCTTAAACCGGCAAGGGTTATAGTTGGCGTTGAGAATAGTGCTGTTGCTGAAAAGTTACATATGCTCTATGAATCATTCATGAGGAAAAGCGATAGGTTTATTAGTATGAATGTGGAATCATCTGAGATTACAAAATATGCTTCAAACGCAATGCTGGCCTCCAGAATTTCCTTTATTAATTCACTTGCACGGTTGTGTGAAAAAGTTGGCGCGGATATTTCAGAGGTCAGAAAGGGAATGGGTAGGGATCCCAGAATCGGTCCCGATTTCTTATTTCCCAGTTTGGGGTATGGAGGATCCTGCTTTCCAAAGGACGTTAAGGCGCTCATCCGGCTCGCAAAGGAGAATGATGTAGAGCTTCCAATGGTTAAGGCTACTGAAGAGGTTAACGACTCTCAAGTTGAGTGGTTTTGGAAAAAAATTGAAGGACATTTTAATGGTAATCTAAATGGTAAACGTATTGCGTTATGGGGATTGGCATTTAAACCGGAAACCGATGACATCAGGTGCTCCGCGGCGTTATCAATAATAGATCGGCTTCTGGGGGTGGGGGCGTCTGTTCAGGTATTTGATTCGGTTGCGGCGCAGAGGGTTAAAGAACAATATGGTGATAAAATAATTTATTCCGACAATTCGTATCAGTGCATAGAGGGTGCAGATGCCCTGGTCATAGCCACGGATTGGAATGAGTTTAGAAATCCAAATTTTAAGAAGATACAATCACTAATGAAGAGCTTTGTGGTTTTTGATGGTAGGAACTTGTGGGATAGAAAATACGTAGAATCAAATGGCGCTAAATATTATTGTATTGGCAGATAGGGAGCTCAAATGAATTCTCATTTATACGTGTTGATTATGGCTGGTGGAGAGGGAACAAGATTTTTTCCCGTCTCTACGCCTGAAAAACCAAAACAATTTTTAAGTTTTTGGGGTGATAGAACCTTCATTCAACAAACTCATGATAGAGTTGGTAGCCTAACTAAGGCTGAAAATATTTATATTGCCACCAACGAAAGGTATGTTGATTTAGTGAAGGAACAGCTTCCCTTGATTCCAAGAAATAATATCATAGGTGAGCCACTAAAGAAAAATACTGCTCCATGTATAGCGTTTGTTTGCAATTTAATTGCCCAAAAGGATCCAGAGGCCGTGGTTCTTGTCCTTCCATCTGATCATGTTATCGAAAAGAAAAAAGAATTTCTTCATGTTATAAATAGGGGAGTTGCTATTGCAACCGAAAGAGAGGTTTTGCTGACCCTCGGAATTCGTCCAACGTGGGCGGCAGATTGTTACGGTTATATCAGGGCTGGTAACATGATAGAGGATGATGCCGATGGTAGGTGGCCCGCTTATGTGGTTAGTCAATTTGTGGAAAAACCTGCTACTGCAGTTGCTCAAAAATATATGGATGAGGGTGGATATTTTTGGAACTCCGGTATGTTTATGTGGCAGGCGAGTTTCGTGCTTGATGAACTTGCCAAATATCTTCCGAAAATGCATACGCTCTTAAAGCGCTATTCAAAGATCGAATCACTAAATGATTTTTTCATGGAAGCTGATTCGATATCAATTGATTATGGTATCATGGAACGCTCCGAGCGAGTCGTCACAATTCCATGTGATCTCGGATGGGCGGATGTTGGTACCTGGCAAAGCTTGTATAATCTTGTGAAATACGGCGATATAGAGTTGGATCCATACATACAAGAAGTAATGGAAAAACAATTGTTTTAAGATGATAATAAGAGGCTGTCGATAAATAAAACTTTTTGTCATTCAGGTTGTGTCACAATACTTTTTTGATGTCATCCCCGCCCTCAATCAAGTTGAGGGCAGGCTCCAGCGGGGATCCAGAACTTATTGAAATTACTGGATTCCCGCCCCCCGACTTCTCGAGGGCAAGCTTTGCGGGAATGACAAAAAAGTGGAAAAATCCTATTGTGACACAGTCTGATTGCGAGCCGAGCACCAATGGTGCTCGGCGTAGTAGTCTGATGACAAATGGTATTTATCAACAGTCTAAGTAAGATGCTAATTGATACGATAAAGTCACCCTCAGATTTGAAGGCTATAACTCGTGATGATCTTCCTCAGGTTTGTCAGGAATTGCGAACACTAATTTTGGATGTTGTTTCCAAGAATGGCGGACATATTGCCCCAAGTTTGGGTGTTGTTGAGATATCAACTGCGCTGCATTATGTTTTCGACTCACCGAAAGATAAAATTGTGTGGGATGTTGGCCATCAGTCGTATGCCCATAAGATACTGACCGGGAGAAGAGATGCATTCGAAACGTTGAGAAAGCCAGATGGCCTTAGTGGTTTCCCAAAGATTCATGAAAGCGAACATGATGCATTTGGTACAGGGCATTCCTCCACATCTATCTCTGCTGCATTAGGGATCGCAAAAGCCTATAAACGTAAAGGTATCCAAAATAGGGCTATAGCCGTTATTGGTGATGGTTCGATGACCGGTGGATTGGCCTTTGAGGCCCTAAATCAGGCCGGACATAAAGCGGGTAACCTGGTTATAATTTTAAATGATAACGAGATGTCCATATCTCCCAATGTGGGTGCTCTTTCTAAGTTTTTTTCTGTAAATCTTCATGGAAAAGTTGCAAGTGGTGTAAAAAGGCGCATAAAAAGGTTAGTTTTATTAATTCCGATATGGGGCAAAAAAATATACCAGGTTTTGCAGAGAGCTGAAGAAACAGCGGTTGGCTTTTTTACACCGGGATTTTTATTTGAAGCGTTTGGTTGTAATTATATCGGGCCACTTGATGGTCATAATATCGAAGAACTAATAAACGTTTTTGAAGATATCAAGCAATCACCGGTTGGCGATAAGCCGGTACTTGTGCATATTCTTACTAAAAAAGGCAAAGGATTTAAACCGGCGGAAGATGATCCAACTAAATTTCACGGCATGGGACCATTCCATAGAATTACCGGGGAGCCCTTATCTACCGGTCAGCGCACCTTTACCCACGCCTTTGGTGACGTAGTGTTCGATTTGGCAAAAAATGATGCAAGAATAGTTGGTATTACCGCAGCGATGGCGACAGGAACCGGATTACAAAAATTTTCAGAGATGTATCCCGACAGATTTTTTGACGTCGGAATAGCGGAGGGGCATGCGGTTACATTTGCGGCGGGTTTAGCAACGCAGGGTTTGAAGCCAGTTGTTGCGATATATTCGTCATTTTTGCAGCGTGCATATGATCATATCATTCATGATGTATGTCTGCAAAACTTGCCGGTTATTTTTGCTTTGGATAGGGCAGGGATAGTTGGAGATGATGGTCCAACGCATCATGGCTTATTTGACCTTTCGTATCTAGCCTCTGCTCCAAATATGACTGTCATGGCCCCTAGGAATGAGGCTGTCTTGCGCAGGATGATGGAATTTGCCGCTGACT
>CAZHVX010000178.1:0-4105 GCA_964536295.1 uncultured Pseudomonadota bacterium | reverse complement strand
GCCAGCCAAACGGTTAAAGAATTTACTGATCAGCTTGTGCTGGGCGTGGCCAATAATATTGATGAACTAAATGGTAAGATATCCGAACACTCCACCAACTGGAAGCTTTCAAGAATGGCCGTTGTAGATCGCAACGTTCTGCGTATGGCGGTTTTTGAACTTTTTCATTGTCCAGATGTCCCTAAAAAAGTAACATTAAACGAAGCCATTGAGATTGCTAAAACCTATGGTTCCGAGGATAGTGGGGCCTTCGTTAATGGCGTAATCGATAAAATAGCTAGAAAAGTTGACAAATAACACTCGGAGGGGTTGTGAGTATTTTAATCATCGGCGCTGGTGATGTAGGCCAGTTTATTGCAAAAAAATTAACCAGCGAGGAAAAAGACGTTATTATAATCGATAGCGATGAAGATAAGATACGAAGCATAGAAGACCACGTTGACGCACAGTTTATTATCGGAAATGGTGCTTCGCCTGCAATTTTGAAGGAAGCTGATATCGCCAATGCGGAGATGCTGATTGCCGTGACAGATAAAGACGAGGTTAATCTGGTGTCGTGTATTTTGGCGAATCTTCAAAGTAAAGTTCCAATAAAGATTGCCAGAGTCCGCGATCCTGAATTTGATATTGAAGGTGAGTATAATTTAAATGCCCTTAACATTGATCTTATTATCAATCCAGAAAAAGAGGCTGCAGATGCCATTCTGCGCGTATTGGATGTTCCCGGTGCCGTTGAAATATTGGATTTTTTCAACGGTTATCTAAAACTTGTTGGCGCGTGGATTAAAAAGGACAGCCCTATTATCAATATACCTCTAAGGGAATTAAAAAAGATTAGGGATGAACAACATTTTTTGGTTGCTGCGATCTTCCGTGGTGGTGAGTTGATAATACCGCGAGGTGAAGATGTTCTAAAGGAAGGTGATTTGCTGTACTTTGTATCGGAAGCTGACAAGCTAAACTTTGGTATGGAACTTCTTGGACACAAAATTGATACCATTAAGCGGGTTATGATTAATGGAGGCGATTATATCGGATTGTATTTGGCGCGGCAGCTTGAAAAACAGGGTGTCAGCGTAAAAATAATTGAAAAAGATCCTGTTGTTTGTTCAAAGCTTATCAGGAAGCTAAACAAAACGATCGTGTTGAATGAATCCGCAACGGAAAGACATTTCCTGGAACAGGAAAATATTGGAAGCATGGATGCGTTTATTTCTGTAACGGGTGACGATGAAGATAATATTTTATCAACGCTCTTGGCGAAAAGTTTGGGAGTTCCATGGAGCGTTACACTTTCAAACCAATTGTCTTATGTGCCTTTAATGTCGAGTATTGGTATCGATGTTGTGGTTAACCCAAGATTGATTGCCACAAGTGAGATTTTGCACTTCGTTAGGCGTGGTAAAGTCTTATCTGTTGCCGCCCTGAAGGAGGATATCGAGATAATCGAGGTTGAGGCCCTGGAAAGTTCTGACATCGTTGGAAAACCCCTTTCAAAGATAAAATGGCCGAGTTCTACTATTGTTTTGTGTGTTGAACATGAGGGAGGAATAATCGTTCCCTCTGGTGATACAACCATCAACCCAAATGATAAAATTCTTTTACTGGCTCACTATAACGATGTAGCTAAGTTAGAGAAGATGCTAACAGTTAAACTTGAGTATTTTTAAACGCGTTACGAGTTACGGGTTGCGAGTTGCGTGTTACACATAATCTGAAACCCGCAACCCGTAACTCGTAACCCGTAACCCGAAAAAAATGACACTACGTTTTATTATTCATACATTGGGATCTCTAGGTTTGATATTGGCTATGGCGATGTTGTGGCCGCTGGCCTTTGCGGTTTATTATCACGAGGATATCGTGGCTATATCATTGTCTATAGCGGTTACAGCTGTCATAAGTGCCATGATGATGCTTTTGTTTAAACCGAAGAGGATTGATATATCATATAGAGAAGGGTTCGTTATTGTCGCCTTTGGATGGCTGATGGCGGGGTTTTTTGGTGCACTGCCCTTCTTTTTTGGAAAAACGTTTGGGCCGATGGGTTTTGAAAGTTTTATTAACAGTTACTTTGAGTCAATATCAGGATTTACAACAACGGGTGCATCCGTTTTGGGGCACACGGTGATGATTGAAAGTCTGGGGCATGGAATATTGTTCTGGAGAAGTTTGACCCATTGGCTTGGTGGTATGGGAATCATTGTTTTAACGATAGCTATTCTTCCATTGCTGGGGATTGGTGGAATGCAACTATTCGGTGCGGAGATGCCTGGTCCAACAACCGACAAATTAAAACCAAGGATCAAAGAAACGGCCAAAACACTATGGAAGGTTTATATATTGCTCTCGCTAACAGAAACAATATTGCTGATGTTCGGTGGCTTAAACCTTTTTGAGGCCCTGTGTCAGACATTTGGTACAATGGCAACCGGTGGTTTCTCAACAAGGAACGCTTCTATCGGGACATTTGGAAGTGCCTACATAGATATCGTGATAACAGTATTTATGTTCATGGCAGGGTGCAACTTTGCGCTCCACTATTCGGCCTTGAGAGGAAAAGTAAATTCTTACTGGAAGGATAGTGAGTTTAGATTTTACCTTATATTTGTTGGTATCCTGATTATGATAGTGACTTTGTGTTTGTATTTTGAGGGAGTTTATAGTTCATTAACGGATTCAATTCGCTATGGCGCCTTTCAAACCATTTCAATGACAACGTCAACAGGTTTTGTTACGGCTGATTTCAACCTGTGGCCAAGTGTATTGAAATTTCTTCTTATATGTATGATGTTTTTAGGAGCGTGTGCAGGTTCAACCAGTGGATCTGTCAAAATGATTAGGGTAATGATTATATTTAAGCTTGCCTATCGCCAACTTGTCAGATTAATTCATCCAAAGGCATTTGTGCCGGTGAAGCTCGGGAAAAAGGTTATTGATAGAAATATTTTGGAAGGCATTGTTGGTTTTGTGTTATTTTATTTTTTCATATTTATAGTAGCTACGATTATATTAACATTTTTAAAGATTGACCTAGTTTCCGCCATCAGTGCATCCGCAGCATGCCTTGGTACAGTTGGACCTGGATTGGGCATTGTAGGCCCTATGTCGAATTATGATCAAATACCCCTTTTGGGAAAGATTGTTTTATCTTTTTGTATGGTTCTTGGAAGGCTTGAAATTTATACCGTGTTGGTGTTATTGGTCCCCGAATTTTGGAGGAAGTAGCACAGAGAACACTGAGCCCTCGGTATTCTCTGTGCTTCAAACAAATGAAAAAGATAAAAATTGCAAAATCAGCTGGATTCTGTTGGGGAGTGCGTCGTGCCATGGAAAAAGTTTTAGATGTAGCGCATAAAAATCAGCGAGTTTACACCTACGGTCCCCTGATACATAATCCTCAGGCCGTTAGAACCTTAGAAAAAAAAGGAATAAAGGTTATAAACAAAATCGATTCCAAGATCGATGGAACTGTTATTATAAGGACCCACGGTCTCTCTCCTAAGGAAAGAGAAAAGTTGAGACAATCGGGTGCCAAGATATGTGATGCAACCTGTCCCGATGTTGCTCAGATTCAGGGGGTTGTGAGGAAATATCTAAAAAAGGGTTATTTCATCATAATTATCGGGAACCCAAATCACCCCGAGGTGAAGGCTCTTTTGGGTTATGCGGAAAATAGAGGGATTGCCATAATGAACCCTGAGGATATAGAAAAATTATCACTGAAGGTGGATGAGAAAATTTGTATTATTTCTCAAAGCACCCAGAAAAGAGAACATTTTCAAGAACTTGTAGAGATGGTCAGGGCGAAGTACCCCAATTGTGAGGTCTTTGATACGATATGTGAGTCAACCGCAGAGCGCCAGAAGGAAACTATGGCACTCGCCAGAGAGGTTGATGTGATGGTTGTTGTTGGGGGAAAAAACAGTGCCAATACGGCCAGGCTGGCGCAGGTTTCAAAGGAGATTGGTACAAAAACATTTCACATTGAAGAGGCCTCGGAAATAAAAGATAGTGATTTCAAGGAGATAGATGCTATTGGTGTCACAGCAGGGGCCTCGACCCCCGATTGGGTGATCGAGGAGGTCGTCAAACGCCTAGAAAA
>CAZHVX010000177.1:0-4118 GCA_964536295.1 uncultured Pseudomonadota bacterium | reverse complement strand
CCTGCAAAGTACATCACTCCTCCGATTTAATAACCCTCTATGTAAACCTAGACCATTACACAAACACCCGTATCTATATATATTATCGGCAGATGTGCCCTGACAAGTTGCCCCTGGCATGATCTTTTCAAGTACACCTAACCCATTGAGATCCTTCGACTTGACCCTACGGGCCAAGCTCAGGATTAGTAGCTTCTAAACCTTGCGAGTCGTTTTCCACCGCCCCGCAAGGTCAAGAATCTACTAAGTTGCCCCTGGCACGGTATTATTAATCACGCCTAATAGACTGAGATTATTACCCTTTTCCCCAAACCTTCCTAAAAAAGGGGACCCCTTTTTTAGGAAGGTAAAAAGTGCGCAACTTTTTTGACTGATAGCCGACAAATGCAGTGAAATTGATAAGTTGTATTATTCGGGGATTGTCGAGGTTAAAATATCTCTCGACTCACTATATTGGCCCGGAGTATAAAGTCTAGGAGGACCAAAATGTTTATCGGCGGAGAAACAAAACCTACTGAGGATACAAATCCATGTATCGGAATGAAGTACTACTACAATTTTCCTGATAAGACAGTTGTATATGTTCCTTCAACAAAAAATGGACAACAGGCCTGCCTGGTTTACAATACACCGGGTGGATGGTATCCGATTGCCGAGGTAAATGGTGACAAATATACTTCCGTGGTAAAAACCAAAGGCCGCGGTGATAAAATAACACCTGTGTACAAGGATAACAAGGTTCAGATAACAGATCCAAACTCCCCTTGCATAAAGGAATATGGATTAATAAGAACTCTCTTTTCGGAACTGCAGGATTTACAAACCATGTTTTTATATCCTGTAAAAATTCCCGAAGAAAAGGCTTCTGCCTGTGAATCAGATTTGGCAATTCAAACATATGGCGGGTCTCTAAGAGAAACTGCCGTTGAAAAAGAGGGAACTTTAGATAAATTAATCGATGAAGAAATGAAAAAAAGATGGCCAACCGACGAGATTTTCAAGGCTAAGGGAGCAACCGAAGCCCCTGCTTTAACTTATTTTAGAAAAAAAATGGAAACCTTACTTGGAAAAAAACAGATAACGCGTTTTACATATGTTATCATCTCCTCTAACAAGGGTGGAAAGTCAACATACAGACTCTCAATTATTGTGCCACCCCCAAGTGATCAAAATTATCTGGGAGAAGAGGGTATATTCAACATCATAATTAATCCAGAAAAGATGAATGATATAACGAGCGATGCCTGGTATACAATTATAG
The DNA here is from genome assembly GCA_964536295.1 of uncultured Pseudomonadota bacterium. Lineage (GTDB taxonomy): Bacteria > UBA10199 > UBA10199 > CAZHVX01 > CAZHVX01 > CAZHVX01. Next base: position 2,857 of record CAZHVX010000177.1, on the reverse strand, counting down.
CCCAGGCCCCAGATAATAATGCACAGACTTCTATTGTTGAGATCATGATCGAACGTGGTTTCATATGCACCGCATATGAAATCTTCGGAAAGCTTCAAGAAACAGCCTTTAATGTTGACCCAGAAAAAACTGCAAAATGTGTATTAAATGGCGCTCCGCCTAAAAAACCCGGAAAGCGCAGAGAGCCTGAGAAAAAGGTTTATCTACAAAGCAGACCATAATTTAGAATTTTTTATTGAAAATAAAGAGCACCCTTTTGGATTCATTGTCTGAAAGGGTGTATTTGTATTGTTTGGTCAGCTCCAGCCTTAAATCGACAATAGTCTTTAATGCCTCATTTAATTCCTCGGGGGCTTTTTTGCTTTTCATGGCAATAATTATTCCGTCATCCTTTAGATATTTTTCCGCAATCACCAAATAATTATTCAGGCTCCACGTTGCGCGAGATATGACCACATCATATTTTTTCAATTCCTTTGATGGGGATTCTGCTCTTCCATGGATAGCGCGAATATTTTTTAGGCTTAACTGCCTTATGACCTCATTCATGAAATTGATTTTTTTCAACGTTGCCTCTACAAGATCAACCCGGAGGTTTGGTCTTTCGATTTTGATAGGGATACCTGGAAATCCACCACCTGCGCCAAGATCCAGGAGTTCACCACTTTCTGGAATAAATTTAAGGGGGATAAGGGAATCCTCAAAGTGTTTTATTTGGATCTCTTTTGGATCGAGAATGGACGTTAAATTGTACGTCTTATTCCACTTCAATAAGAGATCTAGATATCTGTCGAATTGTACTTGATTGTTTGTCGTCATTTCAAATGCACCATTAGTATTGAAAGGGCGGCGGGGGTAATTCCGGAAATCCTAGATGCCTGGCCAAGTGTTCTTGGTTTAATGGAACACAATTTTTCCCTTACCTCACGCGAAAGATTTTCAACCTCGCCATAATTAAAATTCTCCGGGATAACCAATTCTTCCATCTTTTTTAGACGAACAACTCCTTCTTCCTGCGCCCTGATATATCCTTCATATTTGGTGCGTATCTCCACCTGCTCTAACGCCTCATCAGAATAGCTTTCAACGCCCGTTCCAAAATGCTCAAACACCGTTTTTATCGATATCTCCGGTCTTCTAACGATTTCTTTCAATGTTGCCACATTCTTCAGGCCGGCAAGGCCTATATCGCTAAATTTCGTATTTGTTTCCTTATTTGGAAAGACCCTTGTGTTCTTCAAATAATCTTCCAGACGATTAATCTGTGTTCTTTTTTCCCTAAAATTATTCCAGTCATCATCATTGACCAATTCCATCTTTCTTCCTATTTCGCGCAATCTCAAATCTGCGTTATCTTCACGAAGTAACAATCTGTACTCCGCGCGCGATGTAAACATGCAATAAGGTTCCTGCGTTCCCTTTGTAACAAGGTCATCTATCAAGACACCGATATATGCCTGAGATCTATCCAACACCAAGGGTTCTTCACCGCGCACACTTAGCACCGCATTGATCGCGGCCATTAAGCCTTGCGCCGCAGCTTCCTCATAACCGGAGGTCCCATTGATCTGCCCCGCATGATAAAGCCCGGATACACACTTTGCTTCCAGCGTCGATTTTAGCTGCGTTGGCGTGGCATAGTCATATTCCACGGCATATCCCGGCCTTACGATTTCAGCGTGTTCCAATCCTGGGATTGAATGCACAAGCCTAATCTGGATATCAATAGGAAGACTTGTCGGAATTCCATTCGCATATATTTCATCTGTGTCCACGCCTTCTGGCTCTAAAAATATCTGATGACGTTCTTTGTCCGCAAACCTTACAATTTTATCTTCGATAGACGGACAATATCTCGGACCAACGCCCTCTATCTTGCCGGTGTAGAGTGGGGAACGATCTAATCCTGAACGAATTATTTCGTGCGTATCGTGATTGGTATAAGTTATGAAACAACTTTTTTGTGGAAGCACATTTTCGATATCGGAAAATGAAAACCTAGGACGCGGCTCATCGCCAAATTGTTCAACCAATGATGAATAATCAATCGTCTTGCCGTCAAGCCTTGGAACCGTGCCAGTTTTTAATCGGCCGAGCTTAAATCCACATTGTATAAGGCTTGCGGAGAGATGTTTTGCGCAGAAATCACCCAACCTTCCACCCTCAAAGGTGGTCAAACCAATATGCATTAAGCCATTTAAAAAAGTCCCAGTCGTTAAGATAACCTTCTTTGCAAAAAAGTTTAAGCCTATGGCTGTTTTTACACCCTTAACTGTTTTAGCTTCGACAATTAATTCATCTACAATATGTTGTTTAATCTCTAAATTGCTTTGCGATTCCAAGGTGCGCTTAATCGTTTTCATGTATGTCGCACGATCCGCCTGCGCCCGCGTTGCGCGAACAGCTGGACCTTTTTTTGTATTCAATCTTCGATATTGAATCCCTGATGCATCAATCGCCTTTCCCATTTCGCCACCAAGGGCATCGATCTCGCGAACAAGATGCCCCTTTGCAAGACCACCAATCGCGGGATTGCAACTCATGTGACCTATCATGTCGACATTGCCGGTTAAAAGTAGGGTAGGCGCACCCATCCTGGCAGACGCCAAGGCGGCTTCACACCCAGCATGCCCCCCACCAACTACAATAACATCGTATGTTTTGTTATAATCCAACATTGGTGGGGTTTATACGGGAGCGGTATCAAAAAGTCAAATACTACAAAACACATTTAATAATATCAAGTAGTTACATCCAAAACCGGTACATATAAGGGGTCCCCTTATATGTACCCCTTACATACAAAACATCCTGGAAGATTTACGCATGAGGAACACGCGCAAACCCTCCACACCTA
>CAZHVX010000176.1:0-4124 GCA_964536295.1 uncultured Pseudomonadota bacterium | reverse complement strand
CAGGGAGGACACCTTCGATAGAGTACAACCTTTCAAAGATCTCATCTTTTGACATCTTACCCACACGTCCAAGATCAGACAGTGGTAACATTGTATCTCTATCAATAACCCTGACCGGCTGCATGATTTCTGCACGAGGCTCTGTGGCCTGGGCCTGCGCCAGATCAAACTTCGGCAGCCACCATTCGCGATCGCCGGTTAGGACGTAACCGACTTCATCACCGGGTTTGCCGCGAAACTCATCAACCAACAATCTCATAAAGGCCAACAACGACTCACCATCCACCGGAATGGCTTTCGGCATAATAAACTGTAGTGTATTTTGATTAGCAACTTGATCTGCCTTAGCAATCTTCCAGTTGAATATTTTTCTAACGACACTTAAGTATTCCGGTAACGAATGTATTTCACTAAATATATTATAATATTTCAAAATGATCGTTTTTTCCCTCTTAGGATCAATACTACTCATTTCATCCTCAAAATTCACAAAGAAATCAGTAATACCAAGTTCCTCTGGCCAAACCCCGATTGCACAATCAAAGAGAACAATATGTTTAAGTTGAGGATATGCCTCCATGAGGCGCATTGCACCATTAACGGCCTTTTTGTGACGTGGCCCAACCCTGCGTTGGCCACTAAGAATCCCTTTTAGCCTGGAATTCATAAAAGACAAAAACTCATCGTTTGGATGATCCAGCGCAGGAAGATAAAAACTTATTTTATCTTTAATCGCCGCATCATCCAAAACAAGAAGATCTTGATTTCTCTTCCACGGATCTTCCAGCCCTGTCATAACCTCTGCCATAGTAATTTTCTTACCGAAGTAAACAATTTCCCCGGTTTTTAGATATTCCATCACCTGTGGACGTATAGACTCATAGATTTTTAAGAGCTCCCCTCTTACAGCCTCACGCCTCTCCTCAACCGACTGGCCCTCTTTCTTTGCCCAAAGCAATCGGGCAAGGTTCTCTTTCATATTTTCTGTAACAATATCGGAGTTCTGATCAATAGAGATAAGGACAGTAAACAACCCCATCAGCTCTGGATATATATACATATAGTTATGGATCAGATCTTCATACTGATTGAGACCCTTCTTTGCCTCTAATCCAAAATATGTTTGTGCGCGATACAGCTGGGTAATTTTTGCCAATTCAGGAAATCTGGATACCAAATCCTTATCCACAGTAACCGTCAACGGTGAATGATGTGAATAATCAAACGCGGCAAGGGTGTTAAATAACGCCCGATCACTTAAAAGATCCGCTCTTATCTTTTCGTACTCCCTTAATACAATATCGGCATATTCTCTAATGAATCTGGAATCCTGATTCCCCACTTCAAGCCCTTCTAAAAGTTTTCCCAAGGGATCCCTGCTTCGCCACGCAGCGCCCTCTTTACGATCGCCCTCTCCGCCGTAGTATCCATTAACGAGCCTATGCGCTATAAGGACCTTTCTCAGATTTTGACTACTCTCCGCCGCCGTCTCCAAAAGTTCAAATCCATTTGGATATTTTTTATCGTACCCGGCATACATAATATCCCCGAAGGCATCCTTGACGTGGGACATCCCCGACATAATATGTAACTCGGGCATACGGAAGCGACTGCGATCCACCCCAACGCCGATATCAAAACTGTCCTTCAGTTCCGTATCCGCAATTTTTTCCAAAATATCCTGCATCTCGAAAAGAATTTGCGCGTCATCAAGGTTCCTTGTGGTGCGGCTAAGCTCATCGAAAAGCACATGTGCATAGAAATTTGCCGCATCCCCAAAAACAACACCTTTTCTTTGCTCCTCATTATACTGGCTGAGATGCTCTGAAAAATCCTTAAGGGAGGAATCGGAGTGAATTCTATAAAGCCACCTGATCCTATTGTAGTCGAATGGCATAGTAGTCGCATCGGCCCCAATAAAATCAAAGTTCAAAAGATTCTCCGATGCCTCCTGCGCGAGCCTTGCCTGATCCTCTACAGAAAACTCAGCATCCTCAAAATCCGCAAGGTCCACTGATTTTTCCACCGATGCAGCAACTCTCACCTCCGGCAGCCAGGGGGTTTTGGTACCCGTTAAAATTTCGGCAACCGAGTGGATTTTCTCTGGATCCGGTTTCAGCGCGGCAAACGACTTGGACATCATCATTATTCGATCACTATCGAAGCGCTCAATCCCGCGCCCGGTTAGTGTAAATCTACCCTTGCCGATGTGCTTTAACTGCCATCCCATATATGATCTTACCAGTCTGGCATATTCAATCGATGTATGGGCCTGCATAAACTCGATATAGAGTGCATGCTCCTTTTGGACATAATCCGAGTCGTCCTTATCCAATTCAGAATATCTTGCATATATATCTATAACGGAATCCCCATCGGGCCATGGAAGGGATCTGTCAATCATAACAACGGCCCTAAGCTCCGGATGTTTGGCGGCAAATTCCTGGTGTCCAAGGATCATCTTTCTATAAAAATCTTTTGTGGGATAAATTTGACCATCAACAATGAGCTGATCCCCCTTAAAATTTATTCTGTAAAGCCCATCAATACTGTGGTCAACAACATCCTTTTTAATCCTAAAAATTTCCGGGGACATCATATGAAGCTTTTCTTCAAGTGTAAAATTGGCCCATGATAAACGGCTTCCTGCAACACCGTCTTTCATATGATACTTTTCAATTTTAATGTTCCACGGATTTGTTATGCCAAATATTGATTTAAGTTCACGCTCTCCAAAATTTTGGATCAAAGTAGGTCTTATACGCAAATACAGATCGAGCAACTCATTTCTACATCTATCATACACCTCCATCGTAAAATCGGGATCGCTTGCAAAAAGCCTGCCTATTCTTTCCAATTCTGCGCGCAACAAGTCATTCCCTTCGCCCTTATCCCTTATGCCATAACCGACCAGCGCCAGCATCCCGCTAAGTTCCGGATACTGTTTCATCAGGGTATAAAGAACGAGCTCAATTTCCGCGGATTCACCTGTGTTTCTATTGGATACCAGGGCAGCTGCGGTAAGGGCCACCTCAATGGGAGATACATATGCCAGTTCGGGAAATCTTTCGGCCGCATCCACGTCATGCTGTGCAACAACCGGTTCGCTATCTGAAGTAGCCGAAGCGGTTATGTCCCTTAATATATGTCTGTGTTTTAAAAGCTCGGGGCGATATTTTAAATATAATTTCTTGACTGCTTCGTTTTTTTGCTTAAAAAGTTTTTGATCAATTACACCATTTGGATCATCATACAGCCCCTTGACCAATAAAAGAAATTCACGATGATCATCAAATTCCGCACCCAATCCAACCTCATCAAATACGCGAGCCAAAAGGGAGCTCATCGTCATGAAGCGTCTAAAATTATCATCGGTATCCATGAGTTTGAAATATACCGCAAATCTCTTTTCATCACCCTCGTATCCGGAGCTTAACAACTGGGCACGAAGCCATAATTCAAGCTTCGGCATCTGTCCCTTTTTAATTTCAGGATATTCAAAGCCTAAGGGATCTTCCAAATATGATTTATAGAACCCAACCGCGATCTTCTGGATATCTTCAAGGCCGTGGCCCTCCACCTCCTTAGCCCCCATTACATATGCCTCCAGGGCCCCGAGAATAAATTCTCTTAATGGTCCAGGAAGATCTCCGGATTCCCTTCGAGTCACCAGATAACCAAGTTCATCCAGATCCGGATCGTTAAAAACTTCATAATAGACATTCTGCAAGCGCAAACTATTTGGATTGTCTGAAAAAACATCATGGATCAAGGGCCTTTTTCTGGCATATTTACCTCTGTTAAAATCAACCAGCGTCGGTCGTCCGGATACCCTTGTCCCCTCCTCCTTATATCCATGAAAACTGTTTTTGGCCGCTATGTCTTTCTCGGCACGATCACGATCAACCCAATAAGTTTCTTGCCCCACTTCAATCGTGCCGAAATGAAGCATCTCTATTGTTTGTGCCAGATGTTCCGCGTTGGCGGCTTGCTGTTCCAATGAATATTCATCACTATAGATCTTCGGTTCCTCGGCGGGTTTTTCAGTAGATGTTTCGACTGGCGCTTCTTCTTTGGCCTCTGCCACTGGAACATTGTCTGTGGTCACAAACCAATCATTAGAA
>CAZHVX010000175.1:0-4247 GCA_964536295.1 uncultured Pseudomonadota bacterium | reverse complement strand
TCGACTCATCCCGCTTGAAGCTGGATTCGCTCAGGGTTAGCCTTGAGCAAGGCGCGAAAGCGCCGAGTCGAAACTTTTTGCGCCAGGTGGCGCAAAAAGTACATTTCTCACAGTACGTTAACGCGTTCTGTGAGAAATGTAGGCTAAGATCGGTACAAAAAAAGGTTTTAAAGAGTTGGTTTAAATTGAACCAGTGACTTCAGGGCTTTTAAAAAGTTGTAGATCCGCTACCCCGCGCTTTATGCGGGCTTTGTCTATTCGAAACATTAGTTGCCAGCAATTCCGGGTATTTCCAGGGGGATGCTTTTTTAAAGAAATATGTGTCCAAAGTGAATATTTTAGATAAAAAGCCCTGTAAGGTCTCTTTTTAGCTGTGGATATCCTGTTAAAAAGCGAAATGCATAAATTATCCTTAATTATGGGTTGATTTTTAACCACCCTAACATGCTGATATCTAAGGTACATTTATGCCCAGGTAGGTCTGTACCGCAGTGTCGTAAATTTTGCTACTTATCAACAGGTTGGATGGGGGTTTTTAAAGGAAAAAGATAAGAAAAAATAAAAACAAAGAAATTGTTTGACACCACAACATATGGTATATTAGACACATCATTCACCACAAGATGTTGTGTTTTTGGGAAATTATTCGACAACTTAATTAATTGTTTGATCCGAATCCCGATTTTGGCAGATCATTTTTTGAAAAAAATGATACCAAAATCGGGATTTGGGTCAAAAACCGTAGAGAGGGGGCCTAAGATGGTAAAAAAGGTAGCTGTAATTGGAGAAAATGAGTCAAAAAGGGAACAAATTGAACAAAAACAGGAGCTGGAGGTTGTAAAACCTGGGGTCAAGGTCAAACACTGCTTTACCTCAAGGGGTTGTGACCCATTTTCAAAGTTTAAGTATGCAAAACGCGATTCAATAATTACAAATCCCGATGGCTCCGTTGTTTTTAGGATGGAGAACGCAGAGGTTCCTGAAGCGTGGTCACAACTTGCAACGGATATCGTTGTTTCCAAATATTTCAGAAAGCGTGGAGTTCCTGAAACCAATCACGAGGTTTCTGTTAAACAGGTTGTTTATAGAATTTCTCATACATTAAGAACAGCTGGTGAGGCCAGGGGTTATTTTACAAACATAGAGGATGCGGATGCATTTGAAGATGAGCTGGCCTATGTATTCCTAGCACAAATGGGTGCATTTAATTCGCCCGTATGGTTTAACTGCGGGTTGTACCACCAATACGGCATTACTGGAGGTGGCGGCAACTGGTGCTGGAGTGATGAACACAATGCAGTTGTTCAAGAAAAGGATTCTTATTCCCATCCACAGTGTTCGGCATGTTTCATCCAATCCGTTCAAGATGATTTAATGAGTATCTTTGATCTAGTTAAGAATGAAGCAAGGCTCTTTAAATATGGATCCGGAACGGGAACAAATTTTTCCACTCTCCGAGGCAAACAAGAGATACTTTCTGGTGGAGGGACCTCCTCCGGATTGATGTCATTTCTAGAGGTTTTGGATAGAGGGGCTGGTGCGACCAAGTCAGGTGGTACTACAAGGCGTGCTGCAAAAATGGCCATCCTTGATATGGATCATCCAGAGATATCTGATTTTATTATGTGGAAAGAAAAGGAGGAATTGAAGGCCAGGGCCCTGATTGAAGCGGGGTATTCATCTGATTTTAATGGCGACGCGTACAAGACGGTTTCCGGTCAAAATTCAAACAATTCCGTACGTACAACGGATGATTTTATGAAGGCGTATCTCGATGATGCCGAGTGGAAGACTATTGCTCGTACTACGGGAGAAACGGTTGATACGTATCAGGCAAAGGATTTAATGAAGAAGATAGCTCGTGCGACATGGATGTGTGCGGACCCCGGGATGCAATTTGATACAACAATCAATACTTGGAACACCTGTAAAAATTCAGGGCGCATCAACAGTTCAAATCCGTGTAGCGAATATATGTTTCTGGATGATAGCGCATGCAATCTTGCATCAATCAATTTAATGAAATTCTATAAACCCGATACACAGGAATTTGATGTAGAGGGTTTCGAACACGTTTGCAGATTATTTATTTTGGCGCAGGAAATTATAGTTGATTTTGCATCATATCCAACAAAGGTCATTGCCGAAAATAGCCATAAGTACAGGCCCCTAGGCCTGGGCTATGCCAACATGGGGACCCTTTTGATGGTTATGGGGCATCCATATGATAGTGACGAGGCCAGGGCGATATGCTCTGCAATAACGGCGATTATGACAGCCACCGCCTATGAGACATCTGCGGAGGTCTCTGCGGTTAAGGGGCCATTCCCGGCATATGAAGAGAATAAAGATGTGATGCTTGATGTTATCAAGATGCATAGGGACCATGCCTACAAAATAGATGGCGAACTCTGTTCCGAATATCTTGCCAATGAGGCCAAAAATTCGTGGGATCGTGCCTTGGCAGCAGGCTCTGCACACGGATATAAAAATTCGCAGGTGTCTTTACTGGCGCCGACAGGAACGATAGGCCTTTTAATGGATTGCGATACAACAGGCATTGAACCTGATTTTGCATTGGTTAAGTTTAAAAAACTGGCCGGTGGCGGTTACTTCAAGATAATTAACCATTCAGTTCCCTTTGCATTGAGAACGTTAGGGTATTCCAAGAAGGAAACAGATGATATTATTACATACATAAAGGGAAAGTCTTCTCTGAATGTTGCTCCACATATAAACTCAAGAACATTACGGGATAAAGGATTTAACGATACGGATCTAGCTAAGGTTGAAAAGGCCCTACCTGGAGTCTTTGAGTTGAAATATGCATTTAACCCCAGTGCGCTGGGGGAGAAGGCATTGGCGCGCTTTGGATTCAGTAAGGATCAATACGAAAAACCGGGCTTTAACCTTTTAAAGGAACTTGGTTTTTCGGCAAAGCAGATAGAAGAAGCTTCTGTACATATCTGCGGCCACATGACAATTGAGGGGGCTCCATATATCAAAGAAGAGCATCTACCTGTTTTTGATTGTGCAAATCGATGTGGAAAATATGGAGAGAGATACATTGCTCCGATGGCTCATCTGAAGATGATGTCTGCGGCGCAACCATACTTATCTGGCGCGATCTCAAAAACCGTTAACCTTCCAAATGAAACAACAGAAGAAGAGATTGAAAAGCTCTATGTTGAGTCATGGAAGATGGGGGTGAAGTCGGTTTCTCTCTATCGTGATGGATGTAAAATGTCCCAGCCATTAAATGTCAAAGGGGACGATGAAAAGAAGGATTTCGATAAAACACAGGCGATGGCCGCAAAACCAGCGCCAGAACCGTTGGCAGCGGGCCCATCGAGAAAACGTCTCCCTAAGAAACGAGATGGTTTTACACAAGAAGCAAGGGTCGGTGGCCAAAAGGTTTATCTAAGAACAGGTGAGTATAATGACGGATCCCTAGGTGAGATCTTTGTTGATATGCATAAAGAGGGCGCTGCGTTTCGTTCTATGATGAACTGCTTTGCAATTGCCATCTCACTTGGTTTGCAGTACGGCGTTCCATTAGAGGAATATGTCGATTCATTTACATTTACCCGCTTTGAGCCACAGGGGGTTGTGGATCATCCAAATATCAAGATATCGACATCGGTTGTTGACTATGTTTTTAGAGTCTTAGGGATGGAATATCTTGGTCGCACGGATTTCGTTCAGGTTAAACCTACAAGGGACGATGATGTGAGGATGACATTTGAAACAGACATTAAAGATAAGGGCGTTGAAGCATTTCTGAATATTGATGAAGACGATAATTTACCGGACATTATTTCTACAAGGGCCACCAGTGAGAGAGTGGCTTCAGCTATCGGCTCTTTGCAGGCGGTCTCCATAGCGAGTGGAGTTGTTGTAAAAATGGATGCAGCAAAATCAGCCAGGGCATCTGATAGTGTATCTGCGCATCTTTCCAATATGATGGGTGATGCCCCATTTTGTGATCAATGTGGGCATGTGACCGTTAGAAATGGTGCATGCTACAGATGTGTAAATTGCGGTAACTCAATGGGATGCTCATAAAGGGAGTGGTGAAAAATGGTGTTTTTCAAAAATTGTCATTCCCGCCCCCGCCGGAGTTTACCCTCGCGCAGGCGGGGGCGAGGGTAAACTCCGGCGGGAATCCAGTAATTTCAATAAGTTCTGGATCCCTGCCTGCCGGCAGGCGGGCCTGCCTCCGCAGGGATGACATTGAAGGGTATTTT
>CAZHVX010000174.1:0-4253 GCA_964536295.1 uncultured Pseudomonadota bacterium | reverse complement strand
GATAGGAGAACCGGAGGGGAAGATAAAGAACCAAATATCTTCAAGATAACAAGCACGGGAAAATGCTCTTTCAATCTGCCCAAAACATAACCAACAACATTTTTCGTATCTGTCGCAACATATATAAAGGCTTCTTTGGACGTAAAAGTTTCACTGACAAACTTTTTTATTACATCCGCGCCTTGTGGCTGGATTTGAAATAGTCTATCATACTGCGTGTGCGATTTGATCAGTTCATGAAAGAAATCTGATATAATTTCTAAATCAGTTTCTCTTGCCGGCCTTATTGCAATTTTATTTTTCATGACGTTATTACCTCCCCTAATTCATACCTAATATAGGCCATGGTTTTCTTTGAGGTTGGGGATTTGATGCGGGCGAGTTTTCGGCCGATAGAGGCAAGTTTTGAGGTGCTGCATTTTTTGGCAAGCTCGCAAAGTTCAATGATTTTTTCAAGATCATGGTCATCACCTAGCGCCTTCACTACCTTCAGGGCCGTAGATGCAACCTGGCCCGAATATTTTTTCTTGATCCGTGCAAGATCCTTATCAAAATCAGCAGGATTATAGAAAGGATTAGGACGAAAATAATACGATTCCGTATTATATCCGCGCTCACCCTTTTGAGGTATACTTGGTATCATTTCTAAAAGATTGTATCTTCGAAGCTCCTTTTTCGCATTCGACAATGCGTCATGACTTATCTTATATCTTTTAGAGATATCCTTCCAGTTCAGCTGGCACCAGGGATGAAATGGAGAATTTTGCACCTCTATTAATGTGACAAAATATAGATACTTTGCAGCAGTTGATAATCTATCAAACCATTTATATTTCCAATATGTCTCTGGTAGAAAAAACTTAGTTGGATGCTTGGCAACCGCTTTAATTTTCACCCTACCCTTTTTCGTATCAAACTTTATGAAGCCATACTTTTTATCGATACGAAGGAGCATTTTGTAGGCCAGATTTAAGACATAATACTTTTTATAATTCGAGCTTGCATCCTTTTTGGCATCTTTATTGGATAGCCCAATTGCTGCACCCCACCCGTTATAATCCACATCCAATACGCGTTTCCCGCCCCTTGAGAGTTTATATAAAAGTAGATACAGATCAAAGAGGCCCTGACTGTGCCGCGTTTGAAATGTGCAAAGCTGGTTTATCAAGATCGATAGGGGCAACTTCATTCCATCCTTGCATCTATTCTTTAGGGTGTTAATCCGCTGGCGACTTAAAACCTTAAAATGGTCATTAAATTTTTTGATGGATCTTTTATCTTTAGTGATTAGGGAGATTTCACAATTCAAACCAAGTGACACGCGCGTTAGGTTGTGGCTTCCTGCAATGAGATATTTATTATCTATACAGATCGCCTTTTCATGGATGAAGTTTGCGGATGTATCAAGCCAGATATCAGCACCACGCTTTTTAAGATAATTATAGAACTCATAGTTTACATGGATACTTGAGCCCTCAAGGATGATATCAACATAAACGCCGCGCTTAATTGCCTTTGCTAAACTTTGAGCAAGTTGATGAGTTTTGTATTTCTTTGATCCCCACATATCGGCCAAATACATCGTCATTTTGATCGATTTTTTGGCCTTAGATATGCGCTCATTTAATACTTCAAAATATTCGGGATTTTTTAGAAATATTGACATGAAATGAGTTTATAATGTTCGCAGGGGGATGGCAAGGGGGCTGAATGTGAGCTTAGGACTTAGAACTTAGCTGAGGGCTGAGGGCTGAGGGCTTAGCTGAGAGCTGAGAAATTAGAACTTAGAACTTAGCTGAGAGCTGAGGGCTGAGAGCTGAGAGCAATGACATGTCCAACACCCGCAAATTATATCCGCCGATTTTTAGGCCGCCGGAGGTGGATGCTTTATTTTTTATCTTTTCAACTTCTTCTGATGTTAAAATGCCATCATCAATCAAGATATCGAAAATATCTTCATAAAGACGCAGCACCTCCACTCCACTTAAAAGCGGATCATCGGATGAGAAGTTGGTTTTATCTAAGAACTCAGCTGGAAGCTTGTCTTGCGCAACAAGTTTTTGAACTGTATCTTGGGCCGTGGTGAAGATTGTATCTTGAGCCTGTGCAGGGGCCACTGTTAATATTGCGGCTACTATAATTAATGCGTATGTGAGTAGTTTTTTCATTCAAATTGTCCCCACTGGATTCTTCGTTCCCTTCAGTCTCTCAGAATGACATGCAAGGCTAGCAATCCATTCCCTCAATCCCCTTAACTTCACCCTCCATCGTTTCGCTGACGATCTTGACAGAGGTTTCGCAGAGTTTGTCCGCATTGCCATCAATTTTAAAGACCACAAATGCATTTGCATCCTTTGGGAAACGTGGAAGTTCTAGATAAAATTCGCCACCCTTAAACTCAACCAACTTTGGATCATAGACCCTAAAGTTTGGCACCTTGTAATATGATACCTTAAAATATGGCGGGAATTTTACTTGGAGCTTAACGTTTTCTGCAACGCCCTTGCCCTTGTTGTCGATATCAACTCGAAAGATCCCAAAGTTAAATGGCTTGTCACTACTACCCGCAGGAACGCCCTGGCTTTGATATTCAATAAAGGTTTGTGATGCAATTAACTTTGGGGGCGGATCCTTTAGGATGCCTGTGATATAGGAAGCGACAATTGTGCCGATGACACCGATGCCAATAAAGAGGATTCGATCAAGTGCGCTATATGCGCTCTTTTTCCATTCGGTTACCATTGGACATCCTTAATATAGATATCGCCATTGTGCAACAATTTTTCTGAATAGCGGTATTTTCACCGCAGAGCCCGCAAAGCTCGCTGTTTCAGCAAACCTTCATCAAAAAGGGGTCCCCTTTTTGATGAAGGTTTGGGTGTTATTCGACTATAAACTATAGACTCTCAGCTAAATTCTAAGTTCTAATTATCCGATCTAACGATAGTGCCCGCCCCACCATAATCCCCTTGAAAGTTTGCGTATATCTGTGTAGAAAGCGACACGGGGGTATCGCATGTTCAAATCCTTCTCAAAGGTGCTTGGTTTTTTTCTCGCGCTCTATTCCTTTTTGATCGCCATCGCTTTAATGGGCGGGGCATTTAAATTACTCGGAAATGATGTTGCCCAGACACTCATTACAACTACCGCCAACCCATTCACCGGACTTATCATAGGCATCTTAAGCACATCCATTATCCAAAGCTCCTCGGTTACAACCTCGATAGTTGTTGGAATGGTTTCGGGTGGAGTTTTAACGATAGGAAATGCCGTTCCAATTATCATGGGCGCAAATATTGGAACATCTGTTACAAACACCATAGTTTCATTAGGTCACATTTCAAGAAATGATGAATTTGAACGTGCATACGCCGGCGCTACCGTTCACGATCTATTTAACATTTTATCGGTTGCAATTCTTCTACCACTAGAGTTGATGACCGGTTTCATGGCAAATGCAGCCGACAAATTATCTTCTTTTTTTTACGGCGCTGAATCTACAACATTCCACAGCCCGATCAAACTCATTACAAAACCTGTTTCGAATTTTATCAGCAATTTTTTTGAAGGAATCGTACCACAATCCCCCAAAACAGTTGGCGTAATTTTAATCATTGTATCTGCAATATTGATATTTTTCGCGCTCATGGGGATGACAAAGGCAATGAAAAGCGCAATGGCCACAAATCTGGAGCGCTTTTTTGATAAAATACTTGGTAAAAGCGCGTTCATCACCATTACACTTGGAGTCTTAATAACAGCCATCATTCAATCGAGCTCAATAACAACATCCATGCTTATTCCGCTATTGGGAGCAGGGATCATAACATTGGAGCATGTTTTTCCACTGACCCTGGGCGCAAATATTGGAACAACTATTACGGCCATATTGGCAAGCTTAACGGGCACACAGGCGGGATTGACAATAGCCTTCGTCCATCTCTTATTCAACATAAGCGGAACATTGATATTCTATCCAATCCCAGCGCTAAGAAAAATTCCACTAACCCTTGCCAAAAAGCTTGCATATGTGTGCGTTAGAAATAAAAAGATAGCTTTTATATATATCGCTTCGGTATTTTTTATAATACCGATTATCGCACTCTTTATCTCTAAACTTGTTACTGGTAATTAATAGGGTATGTTATTATGTTCACCGCGGAAACGCTGAAATATTTAGAACACGCTGAAAATATGAACTCGGCGTTTTCATTTTCGTTCTGCGCCTCTGCGGTGAATACAATAAAATCAAA
>CAZHVX010000173.1:540-4263 GCA_964536295.1 uncultured Pseudomonadota bacterium | reverse complement strand
GAGGTAGGCTAAGGTTCGGAAACAATTATAGGAGAGAAATATGAAGAAGATACTTTTTCCGTTACTTATGGTTTTTTTATTCACTGTTGGATGCAGCGATGGAGTAAAACCAGAGGTCAAAAAAGAAGATCCAAAACCCGAACCATCGGAAACAAAATCACCAGCGCCAGAAGGAGCTGCAGCATCCTACTTTCCATTAGTTGATGGAGCCACATGGACATATGATATTTATTACGGCGATGAATTAGCCGGTGAAGTCACAATCAAAATGCAGAAAAAAGATGGCAACACATTCGAAAGATATTCCGAGGCAGGTTTCAATACAAGTCAAGGAGATCCCGAAATTATGGGTGAAAACTTAATCGGCTCCGCAAAGTTTTCTGAAATATACATCAAAGAAGGAAATCAGATAAAATTGCTTTTTTCAAAAGCCGAAGCGGAGGTTTCTTCCCCCACCAAAAGTGGTTCATTAAATGTTGATGCCCAATACACAGAACCCGTTTTAATTTTGAACGATCATACATCGGTTGCGGTTGGCGATGATTTCAGCACATCAACGGGTGTAGTTATGAACTCTTCTATAAAAATCGGTGACAACGAACCAAATATAACGGCACAGGATGAACCAATTCCGGTTGTTGTAAAATACACTATAACGGATGAAATCGAGGCCACGGATGAATATCCTCAAACTTCCTCGCTTGTTCAGAAACTCAAAATTGGCGCCACAGAAGAAAATATGATGCCATACGCAGTAGTACACCTCGCAAAAGATATCGGAGCAGTTTTTATGGAGGGCGCAATGCCATGGATCAAACCCTTTGGCATTTCACCTGAAGAAGTAACCTTGGTTCTAAAAAGCCACAACATCCCTAATCAATAATCAATAAACCTGTTTCCAGGAATATACATCTATTAGATGCTTGAATTCTTCGTTAACCGTTTTGGTTCCCTTTGCAACCTCGGTCAGTGGTATATCAATAATCTGATTTCCCTGAAGGGCAACCATCTTTCCAAAGTTTTTACTATGGACGCATTCCATCGCCTTGAGGCCATAACGGGTAGCCAAAACACGATCCGCGGCCGTTGGCTTACCACCTCGCTGGATATGTCCCAAAACCGTAACACGCGTATCATATCCGGTTTTTTTCTCTATCGCATCCGCCAATACTTGGCCAATACCGCCTAGCTGCACATGACCAAATTCATCCTTTTTCTTTGATGAAAGGACAACGTCTCCTTCACCCTCATTACTAACCATCTTTGCGCCCTCAGAGACAACGATGATACTAAAAAAGATACCAGCCTTATGACGATTCCAAATTACCTGACAAACCTCATCGACTGTAAACTCATTCTCCGGAATAAGGATCGCATCCGCGCCACCGGCCAATCCTGCATAAGCAGCAATCCAACCCGCGTGACGCCCCATGACCTCGCATACCAAAACCCTATCGTGAGATTCTGCCGTGGTATGAAGTCTGTCAACCGCATCGGTTGCAACCATAACCGCGGTATCAAATCCAAATGTGAAGTCCGTCCCCATTAGATCGTTGTCAATGGTTTTGGGAACCCCAACGACCGGATACCCAAGCTCAGCCAACTTCGCTGCAACGCCAAGGGTATCTTCCCCACCCAGAGCTACCAGGGCAGTAAAGTTGAGTTTCTTAAGATTTTTTTCGAACTTTTCCAGAGATTTCTCGTCTTTAAAGGGGTTGGTCCTGGATGTACCCAAAATCGTGCCGCCTCTATAGAGGATACCGGAGACATCCCTCGGACTTAGTGGCCTGGTGGTCAACTCCAGAATCCCCCTCCAACCGTGAAGAACACCCACAACCTCGTAATCCAACTGATATGCCCTCTTCACAACGGCCCTTATAACCGCATTAAGACCCGGACAATCACCACCACCCGTTAAAATGCCAATCCGCTTCTTCATATCGTACCCCCTATAATTGTTTCCGAACCTTAATCTCCCTATAATAGCTTTTCAACCTTAGCCTACCTCCCCCTTCAGCCAGAGGCTGATCCGCCTTTGGCGGAAAGGGGGAGGCTAGGTGGGCCAGCCTCGCCGTAGCTCATCTAGGCGGGGGTGACATCTACTTAGATTATCACCCCCTCCCCCAGATACTCTTTACCAACATGTTGGATATTTTACAAACAAAAAAGGGCCGAATCGTATCGGCCCTTTCTGATAGTATTTAGAAGCTTGTTTTACTTTCTTTTTGATCGAGCACGCGCTGGAATTATTACAAATGGAGAAATCAATAATATTGCAAAGAATAACAACGATCCCTTGGTTAATGGAGAATCTTCTACTAGGCTACATCCGCCACCTTTAGCAAATAAACTATGTGTAGGAGCAGTGGCCGTGGTTTTAGTATTTTCCGAAGCATCCTTTTCAGGATCACCAATTTGGAACACAGTTTCTCCAATTCCATCCTCATCGTTAAAAACGATTGCATTACAATTTTCTGAATCCTCAATGACTACCATAATATTCGCTTTAAACTTACTATCGATTGTAACTTCTATTTCATATTCTCCACCGGGGACGAGATCAGAAAAAACCTGTTCAACCTCTGAACCAGCGGCCTCGTATTCATCATTTATCGCCCAAACGGCCTCTTCGAAGGCGCCAGTAATTTTAAGTGTTATATGATCACATTCACTTTCCTCAACAACAACTTCGACCATGGGTGAAGCTGTTTGGGTAACTGTTTGGGCAGCTGTTTCTGGTTCGGTTTCCGTTGTAGTTTCCTCTGGCCCATCTTTTCCGTAACAATTACCACCTGCTTTTTTGAATTTGTCGTACCCTGTGATGACCATTCTATCTCCAACGTAGAGTCTATTTCCAAATTCTCTCAATGTTGACAACTGTCTTAACGAATCCGAGGTGATTCTTAATTTATCTTGATCTATTTCTGTAGTTAAGATGCGATTCTTATCAACTACTGTTTTTAAACCTGTTGTCAATACTCTGTTTTTTGAAACTTCACCTGGGTTGATAGTAACGCTTGGATCATAACGAAGAAGATTTTGGTCGACCTCAACTGGTCCTGAAGGATCGAGTATTCTATCTTCATCAACCTCTTTAATATCTCGTATCTGTTCGGTGCTTAGTTGTTCAAAAGTATTTAAATTCTGAAGAACACCCTGCAGCTGTTCCGCATAATTTGTCTGCAAAATATTGAAATTCAACATATATAGTGGTCCATTACAGAGCCACTCATAGAGAAGTTCCCAATATTGATCATAAAATAATACACCGTTATCCGTAACTACATTAAAGATGTTCCCAAATTTTGTGACATCAATTACGTTACTATTAATTTTTCGACCCTCAAGTTTCCATCTTGGATTGGCGCCATCAAGGTCAAGCGTGTATGTGTTTCCATCTCGAGTAATGGCAACCAAATCCACACCATCAAGAATGCTAACAAGGCCTGCAGGTGTGTTGACAATAGATGTAGTAACTCCGTCGTAGTAATATGTATTGTGTTGCTTTTTAGTGTTAACGCTTACGACTGAAGCTCCATTGAGTAATGGATATATTTTTCCATCCTCAAATTGCCCTAAAGCTACTACGGTTGTTTCAACTCGATCGGATACAGAATTGCTTTCCCACAACTCAACCCCAGAAAGCGTTCCAACCAACATTGATAATTTTTCCCCCGGAGCTACAACATCAACAATTTCATGACGGATTTTGGCTAAATCGGC
>CAZHVX010000173.1:0-530 GCA_964536295.1 uncultured Pseudomonadota bacterium | reverse complement strand
ACTGCAGCAACCCTTGAAGGAATATCGCCTGAAACAATATCAACAAAAAAACCGTCTATTCTGAACACCTTATATTTTGTAACTAAAATAAGGTCGCCCACATCCCTAAATATTTCCTTCGCATTTAATTCACGTGAAAAATTTAAAATGGCGACTTCATCCGTTTCATCTTCTCTTTTAATTATCAGCTTGTTTCGATCAAGTGTAATAATTGCTGCTTCGGTAGCAACAGATAGTCTACTTTTTGTAATCTTTCCTTCTGTATTTCTTGTCACGTCTGTATCGTCCACGGACGCATCAGAATCATCACGAACCGTCACCTGTTCGACAGACTCTTCTCTGCTGGTTGGCTCGGCGACTCTTTGCTCAACCCTTGCAAGGATTAGTTCATCTACTTCAATTTTTTCAGTTCCATCTGACTCAAGAGAAGCAGATTCAATACTAGAACCTGTACTTGTTGTGGTGACAGATGACACTGTTGGCACCTGCGCTGAAGAGATTACCCCCGAATTGATTGTAATCCCTGACGA
>CAZHVX010000172.1:0-4342 GCA_964536295.1 uncultured Pseudomonadota bacterium | reverse complement strand
ATCTCCACCAATTAAAATAACGTTCTCTTTGGATGCAACCTCATTCATCCCTGCGTAAACATCCAACACCTCATCTTCGCAGAGATCATTTGGAATAGAGATTGATACAAGAAAAAACTTTGATCTTCCACCCATCGCGTTAACATCGCTCAAATTTACATTTAAGGCTTTTCTTCCCAGATTTTTGAAATCAGTAAATTTTCTTTTGAAGTGGATGTTTTCGATCAAGATATCTGAACTAATCAGCCAAGCATTGTCAGATTTTTTATCTTTGAAGACTGCGCAGTCATCACCAACCCCCAAAACTAGATCATCCTTTTTTTGAGGAAGGTTCTTCGTCAACTTTTCTATTAATTCAAACTCATTCATGTTAAATGTTACGTGTTGTAAGTTACGTATTGCGGATTCACTTTAGGAATTTCTAAAAAATTAAACAAATGTCATCCTCGCGAAGAGGCTGTGTCACAATAGGGTTTTTTCACTTTTTTGTCATTCCTGCCCCCGCCTGCGCGAGGGTAAACTCCGGCAGGAATCCAGTAATTTCAATAAGTTCTGGATCCCTGCCGGAGTTTACCCTCGCGCAGGCGGGGGCAGGGATGACATAAAAAAAGCATTGTGACACAGTCTCTTCGCGGGAATGACACATAAAACGGATTTCTCAGAGACCCCTTTAATTATTGTTATATCCTAAACCCGCAACGCGTTTACTCCAACTCGATTGTTACTGACTCAATCTCAATAGGTTTTTTCAGCAGTTCCATTTCGTTGTATGGAACAATTTTATCCCCTACAACACCTAAAAGATGGACCTTCTTTTGAAAACTTCCATTGGAATCAACAGATATCATACCCGTAACTCCCGGATATTCTACGGTTTTTAAGATATCTGTTTTAATCGAACTTCTTTTCTTTCCACCCGTATTACCAATAGCCTTGATGATCAATCGCGTAGCGTCATACCCCTCGGCCTCAAGAAGAGTGGGCTCATCAGAATATGCTTCTTTGAAGGTATCAACAAATTTACTAATTAAAAATTCCTTAGATTCCTTATGAAAACCGGCTGTAAAAACGGCTCCCTGAATATAATCTTTGGTGCGGTCAATTAGCTGTGGATTATTCCATCTACTCGTTCCAAGAACTTGGACCTTATCACTCATTCCAACATACCTTAATGTTGGCACAATGTAAGAAACCCTCCTATAGGAATCTGGAATAAACACTGCATCAAATTGGCGGCCTTCAATCTCAGGTTCTTTTATATCAACGTCGGTCGTTCCATAGTAAACCATGCAGGATTCATCCTTAAAATCAACTTCATTTGGTTCATACATATAATTTTCAATAACTGCTGCTCCATTTTGCTCAACCTTCTCTGCAAACATTTTAGAATACTGTTTACCATATTCGCTATTCGGATACATGATCACGAAAGACTTCAGTTCTTTTTCCTTTATAGCGTAATCGATGAGTGCATTCACCTCGGATTCAGCATTTAAAAAATCATGAAAGATGTAATCCCCTTTTTTGGAGATGTCATCATCGCGGGTTACGGCAATCAATGGAATGGATTGCTGCTGCGCAACGGTAGCGGCCGCCTGCGCCTCTGATCCCAAAAGCGGCCCAACGATTGCCAATACATCATCCATCGCAGCCAGCTCATTTACAGCCTGTGCGGCCTTGAGAGGATCCCCCTCCGTATCCTTTATGACTAATTTAAACGACCCAGAACTACCACAAGGCTTATAAATACCAGCGGCGCACTCAATGCCATGCAAAACCGCTTCCCCGTAAATTTTATACTTACCACTAAGTGGTAAAATCACACCTATCGTATATTCTTCCTCCCCAAAATCGATTCCAACTTCCGCCAGGAGATTGCGCGCCGCATCCGCATATTCATGTTTCGGGTAAGAACGAAGATATTCTTTCAGCTGTTCAGATGCTATCTTATATTCACCTTCATGAAACGCAGTTAACCCCATTTTGTAGCTGACATATGCGTATGAAAGTTTTCCCTTCATGTAATCAATAGGAAGTTTTTTGATACTTTCAACTGTCACGGATGAATCTTCAATCCACTCCTTTATTTTTTCATTAACTTCATACCTGGGAACACTTGTTATATTTTCTCCGGCTTCTTCAAGACTCCCCCAAACGCTATGATAGTCATCAAGCAAAAGTAAATACCATACAATTGAATATGAAGATGGATACCCTAATGCCTTGCAGCTTTGGATAGCCAACGAATCCCCCTCAAACCTCAACTGCGAGTTCATATCCTCACGTTTCATCGGTGATAATATCTCAAGGGAACGTGACGGTTTATCCATCTTGAAATGGGCCAATGCACCCTGGTACTGGGCCTTAGGGGATATTTTTGGTGAATACACCCTGGAAAAAGCCTGTTCATACTGGGCAGCAGATGTATTAAAATCATTTCGCTTAAATGCAATTTCTCCCAAAATAAAATACGCCTGATCTGTCAGTGAATTATATCCATGATTTTGAATAAATTCCTGATAGGCTTTTTCCGCATTTACGAAATCATGGGCATTATACAAAGATTCGGCATGATAAAATGATTGTTTTGCTTCTTCTGTTAATTGATCAGGATAGGTTGGTAATGCGGCTCCCTTTTTGGATGTAGTGGCGCAAGCCACTGTAACAATAGCGATCACAACTAACAAAAAAATTCTAATAAATTGTTTCATCTTTTTTTTATTTTAATAAATTGATCTTTTCGGTTAATTCATCCTCTTTATTTTCATCTGGGCCCTGAGAAACACTAACCATTGATGCCCGAAGCAGACGATCATTCAATTTATAACCTTTTCTATGAACCGCCATAACGGCATCTGCAGGATATTCATCACTTGGAAGTGTAGATATCCCCTCATGAAGATTCGGATCAAATTTTTCACCTAGCGCATTAATCTCACTTAATCCAAATTTTCCCAGCGTAGTTCTAAATTGTTTATTGATAAGTTCAACGCCCTCAACAAAACTTTTAACTTCTGGAATAGCCTCGTGTGGGCAATGGTCCAAAACTCTATCTAAATCATCCAAAATAGAAATAAGATCACCAACCAACTTTTCATGACCATATTTTGTTAGCTCGGCATGTTCCTTTTCTAAACGTTTTTTAAAATTGTCTGCCTCGGCAACGGTTCTTAAAAGCCTGTCTTTACCCTCTCTAAGTTTTTCTTCCAATTCCTTTATCTTAGTCTTAAGTTCCTTATCGCCCGACTTCTTCTCTTCAGCCTCTTTTTTTGCCTTTAACGCATCCTTAAACTCATCTACCTTAGTTTTGGGCTTCTTTACACTCATATCTTTCCTCCCAGAATATCACTCAAAAGTTTTGCGGTGAAGTCTACCACAGAAATAACCTTTGAATAGTCCATTCTCTTGGGCCCTATAACGCCAAGCGTTCCAATAGGCTCGCCCTTTTCCTTGTATGTAGCTGTTATAACGCTGCACTCCTCAACCCCTGAAATGCCAATTTCATTTCCGATAAAGATCTTAACGCCCTCGCCCTGCATAGTTTGCTCAAAGATGTGAAGCAACCCCTTCTTTTCTTCCAACGCCTCTAAAACCTGTTTTGCCTTTTTCAGATCGGCAAATTCAGGCTCGCGCAACAAACTTGATTCACCCTCTACATAAAGCTCGGCGCTCCCTTCGTTTTTCAGAACACTACTGGCACAAACCAGGGCCTGCGAAAGCAATTTATCATACTTAATCTCTTCTTGCTGAAGTTCTTTAGCAATCTTCCCCTTAACCTGCTCCAAGGTTAGATTAACAAATGCCCTGTTACAGAAATTATTTATCTTTTCTAATTGAAGGAGACTTACATCCTCATTCAGTTCTACAATTTTATTTTGAACATCACCGAGAGTTGTCACCAAAATGCCAAGCAACTTATGAGATGATAATTTGATGAATTCAATGTGCCTTAATGGTGTGTTTTTTGAGCTTGGTGCAACTATGAGACCCGTGTAATTTGAAATTGTGGAGAGGATCTTTGCTGTTCGCTTAACAACATCATCGACACCACTTTCCTTGTCGCCATAACGTTTTTGGATTGCAATCATCTCTTTTTCGCCGAGATCGCGCTGTTGCAAAATGGTATCAACATAATACCTAAGACCTATTGTTGTTGGAACCCTTCCCGCTGAGGTATGGGGTTGATTTAAAAACCCCATCTCTTCAAGATCACCCAAAACGCTTCTGATAGTTGCGGCGGATAGATGCCGCGGATGTATCTTGGCAATCGCACGCGACCCAACGGGCGCAGCGGTTGCAATATAATCCGCGATCAGAATCTCCAAAATTTCCCTATCCCTGG
>CAZHVX010000171.1:0-4349 GCA_964536295.1 uncultured Pseudomonadota bacterium | reverse complement strand
CGAAGAGGAGATGAAGTATCCTGGTGAAATCAAAGTAACCGTTGTTCGTGAAACACGAGCGATTGAATTTGCTAGATAATTATAACACCGCGGAAGCGCAGAAGACTTGAGAACGCGCAGATATTTTTTTGTTATGTCATTCTGAACGCAGTGAAGAATCCAGAGTGCACACACTGGATCCTTCACTGCGTTCAGGATGACGTACACTGATGTCATTCCCGCCTTATTTAAGAACTTGTTTAGCGGGAATCCATATGTGAATAAAATGTTTTAAATATCGATTTCACTTCTGGATCTTCGCCCCCGATCCCCAACTTCTTGAGGACAAGCTTCTCGAGGGCAAGCTTAACGGGGTTTGCTAAAGGCGAAGATGACAAAATAGCGTTCTCGGCGTACTCTGCGGTGAAATAAAAGAAGAATACATTCACCGCGGAGTGCGCAGGGATCGCAGATATTATGTCATTCTGACTCCGCCAGAGGCGGGGGAAGAATCCATGGTGTTCAATCTGGATCCTTCGTTTCCTACGGTCACTCAGGATGACATAAAAAAAACAGCGTTCTCAGCGGTGAAAAAAAAGAAGAATACATTTACCGCGGAGTGCGCAGAGATCGCAGATTTTTTATTCAAAAAACAAAATCATCAGCGTTCTCGGCGTTCTTTGCGGTGAAAAATTATGAAAATTCTTGCAATTGGGGACATATTTGGTAGGCCGGGGCGCAATGCGATCGCCAGGCATCTTCCTGATTTAATCAAAGAGGAAAAAGCGGATTTTGTTTTGGTTAATGTGGAAAATTCTTCTGGTGGTAAAGGTTTGACTAGAAAAAATTTCGACGAGATCTCCAATTGCGGTATCGATGTGATGAGCGGCGGCAATCATCTCTTTGAACAAAAAGAGATTAGAGAGTTTATCAACGATCATCCGATAGTACGTCCCCTAAATGAAGAAGGAGATCTTCCAGGTAGAGGATATGTTGTTGCAACGGCAAAAAATGGCAAAAAGGTTGGCGTTATTTCGTTGCACGGACAGGTCTATATCGAGGAGCGTGGCGTCAAGATCATCAATCCATTTAAGTGCATGGATAAATATCTGTATCAGATCAAGGGCGAATCCGATCTCGTGATTATAGATTTTCACGCGGAGGCAACATCAGAAAAAAGGGCGCTTGCGTGGTATCTGGATGGCAAGGTTGCGGCTATCGTCGGCACGCATACACATGTTCAAACATCCGATGAAGAGATCCTTCCAAATGGAACAGCATATATTACTGATCTTGGTATGACCGGTCCGCACGCATCCGTGATCGGTCTCGATAAAGATGTTGCAATCCACAGATTTTTAACGGGTGAGAAAAAAGGTTTCAAGGTTGCAACTGAAGATGTCCGCATCGAAGGCGTCGTCATCGACGTAGACGAATCAACCGGCCTTGCCAAGGCTATTAGACGCATTCGATTAATTTCATGAAAGAATAGTGGGGTCAGACCTTCATTTTCACACTTCGCGCAAAACCATACTATTGTTAAGTTTCCGAGGCGCAAAATCGGCAAAAGTTAACGCCTCGATTTTCCGGCCCAAAATCCGGGATATATCCGATATTGACCCCTCGATTGCGGTGCTTTGGCGCCACAGGCGAGGATCAAGGAGGGGGCTCAAGGAGGCGTTGACTTTTGGGATTTTTGGCGGCAGGAAATGGTTTATTCATCAGCATAAGCGGGAAGTGTGAAAATGAAGGTCTGACCCCATAATTAAGGCTATTCAAATATACTAAAATCGAAGTTTGTTTTTAACCCGCAGGTAAGCTCTGGCCACCATGTGCGGTCGGCGGATTTTCCCTTCGGCACAACCTGCCATCCCCATTCGCGGAAACGAAGGTAAAACGTTAGATTGTCTAAAAAAGAAAAATCAGTATTTTTGAATGGTTTATAAGAGAGGGTAGAGCCGAAGATTAAGCCGGATTCGGAGGCATCATTTTTTTTTGCAAGTGTAATCTCAAGTCCATGAACATACCAGTTGTGGAGATCGACACTAATTTCTGTTGGTTTGTGTGTGTAGGAGAGCTGTGCGAAATTTCCGAGTTCATGTGATTTCCAATCCTTTGCCTCGGGTGCGCCCAGATCGGTTCCATAAAAATAATTCAGTGAATCCAAGAATTGAATTCTATGATTGGAGTTATCGAAGATGTTCCAATATCCGATTGGCCCAAGAAAGATGCGAAGTTTATTGTCGGGATGTTCCTTATCAAAGACATCGGCGGTTCTGTTCCATGCGGCTGCATTAAACATCAACCCAACCTTTTTACCCAAAAGGGCCTGGGGCTTGTATATCAATTTCAAAAATACGTTGTTTGTGCCGCGTACCTCATCCGTTTTGCTTCCATCGGGATTTGTAATTGGAATTTTGTATGCGCCAAAATTTTCATCCAGTTGAAGTGCGAATTCCGGCCATAACTTTTGAGTAGTGGGTGTTGTTTGTGGGGCATCGGATCCGTATAACATAGTGACCTTCGGTTTAATGACGGGTGTTGTTATTTATTCGACTGTATATCGGGGTGGATGAAAAAAGTCAAAATTATTCGGCCTAGTCATAAATATGACAAAAGTGGGTGATTATGAACTGTTTTGGCTGAAATTAAATATCCACAGGCTAAAATTATTTATATTTATCAACCAGTTGCAGGTAATTTGATGAAATCGCGTCTTGGCACCTATCTCGCTTTAATAGGTATCAGAGTTTCTGATCAAAACAAAAATTGGGGGGCAAAGAACATAACTATCCGAAATTATTAAATGTTTTTTGCGGGGAATATGACTGATATTATCAAAAAAATAAAATCGAAAAAGCTTAAGGATTGCCTGTAGTTGGCTGTATTTATGGGTATCATCCTACTTTCCGCGTGTGGAGGTGGAGGAACGGGCAGTACGGGTTCGACAACTGGTGGTGGTGATGTAGCGCCAACCTCGCCAGCCGAAACTCCCATTACGATTTCTTTCGCTGCTGGTGATGCAATAATGACCGGCTCGATTGGTTCTGCAAGTGCATCGATAAGTAAGGCCACTACCTCCAGCGATTGTAGCGACATTACTGTTTACGCAATCAATACAATGAACGCCTTAAATAATGCCGGCGATTCACTGTACACAGCAACACTTGTTGGATGTGATTTCTATGTGGCTATTCCAACAGATGAAACATACGCAGTTGTTTTTCAGCAGGGTACTAGCAAGGCCTTTTACACAAATTCATCGTTGGATCTAATGTCCGTGCCGATATCGGTGGATGGGGCTACAGGTGCAGGAACATTTGATGTTGAAAGTGAAACATCGACAAGCATTAGTCCAAATAAGGGCGGTATCATCGAGGCGCTGATTGGTGCGGCCGAGGTTTTTATTGGAGCGGATATTGCAATCAATGTCGAGTCTGCGCGCGCAGTAAGTTCACAATCAGCTCAGGACTTTTTTGACTACACCAATTATAATCCAGCCCTCCAGTTTGCTTCGATCTATGACAAATGGCTCTCTTCTTTTTCAAGTTATGTCGGCGATATAAATGAAAACAGTATCGCGGATGGTGCTGAAAATATCAATAATTGGCTTGAGGTTCACATCAAGGTTGCGACGAGTGAGACAGTTCCAGATCTTTTGGACACCGGAGCGGATATAACACTATTTTATAATAATGGATTTGCGAATTATTTTCAATCGAACTATCCACCCATAATGGCTGAAACTTACGCGTACCTAACCACAAATAGGGACCTTCATTCATCATTGCCCGCCAATATACCCGTGGAATCTGAAGAAAAATCTCCAACACAGTATGTCTTTAGTTGGAATGGTGTTACAGATGTCGATTTGTTTCCCCCAGATGATACGAACTACACTATAGAGGTTGGAGATTACACACTTGAGTTTCCTCACGTGACAGCAGGTGTAAACACTGTTGATCAGGTTGGAGTGTTTCCGATCGGAAAGTTGATAACCTCAGCTGGTAAGGTGACACAGTTTGTAATGACCTGGGGTTACAACGATAATGGAACCGTTAGAACGTTAACCGCAGCCGAGATTGATGCGAATGTTGATTTTAACAGGCCAGGACAAACCGCCTACACGTGGATATACATTGGCGATCATTTTGCCGGAAATTTTCACGAGGATAGAACCGCAGCCAGCGCGACATACACATTTACTACACCCGTTGAAGTTAATACAATTGACTATATCGAAGTTGATTACTATCTAAAACCCTCCGGAATCCGAATCCTTGCCAGATGGGAAGATTCATAATGATGGGGTCAGACCTTCATTTTCACACTTCCCTCTAGCCCTTGTCATTTGTGGTTTTGCCGGTCAC
>CAZHVX010000170.1:0-4363 GCA_964536295.1 uncultured Pseudomonadota bacterium | reverse complement strand
CCCCATTTCAAAACAGTCAATGATGAAAGCGAAGCGCCGGCTTATCTAAATAGCCAGGTTCTCTTTGATGAAATCTATGCCGAAGCTGGAAGGATCGTAGATGTCTATTCGATCTCAGACAGATATGAGGAGATCAATGCCCTGTCAAAAGAGTTGTCAGCGATGATCTTTGACACCGTCGATATGACGGAGTTGGCTGAAGGCTATCCCGAGGTAAAAAAACTTTTAGATAAATATGCAAAGAAAGGACTAATCGAGGTCCCAAAATTTTTGAAGGGTGACCAGACCAAACAGGCAGCTAGGGCGTGGGATGAATATAATTTTCAGGCAAGGTTAGCAATGGCTCAGAACAATTCAGAGATGTTTAGGGCCGTATTTCCACTAAAAGATTATCGAAAAATGGTTGCATGTGCAGATGAAATTTATGAATGTAGTCAGCAGCTTGGCGCAAGGATCAAGGAATTAATCGTTATAATACATGTCTTGGGAAATGAAAAAATGAAGGTGGCGTTTGTGAAAGACGTGGAAAGACTAACCGAGTATGGGAACGCGATCGCAGTTATGAATGACCTTATTGCGAAGGCTGTGGAGATCAGAAATCTTGAAGGGCGCATAGCCCGTGAGAAGGAGCTTGGAGATGATGTAAGGGTTGCTGAATCGATGATAACCGACATTGATAAAATATACGGTTTTAAAAGTCAGGTTGAAAAAGAGATGAAAAAACAATTCAAGATCCTTAAGACATCAGATGATATAAATAGTTACTCTACGCCCTTTGTGGATTTACCAGCAAATAGGATGTACAATGATCTAAGTTATTCAGCAAAAAAGATGACAAAAGAAGAAAGCTGGGTTGTAAATTTCCTAGTGTCTCTGCTTTCTCCAAAATACTTGGACGACATTGTTGATAAGTACCTTAAAATTTTCCCAGAAAATAAAATGGATAAGAAAATTGTGTGCGATGATTTGAAGGGCCAAGAATGTACAAAGGGTGAGGCTGAGAGTATGGGCTCTGAACAGGTGGAGTTGTATGTAAAACTTCAGTATGTTAAGGCGATTGGAAAGCTCATCAATCAGTATGGAAACGAAAGGGTAGTTAGCTACTTCAAGGCCATGGCGGATGGTGCCAGTTCACGTGAATTGGCAAAGGTTGCAGTTAATTTGATTGTCGCAAATCCCGGCAGCCAGGATAACAAAATGGAGGCAATTGAGGCACTGACCAGATCCAACAACGTACATGCAAAGATTGCGGCTTATGAGGAGCTAAGCGAGTTTGCTGTTGCCCAAGAAGGGATCGTAAATGTGTCAGAAAATACACTGCTAAGACCAGATCCTCAACTTAAAGAATTCAGAGAAGGGGCCTATCGAAGCGTGTTTGGATCCATTGATCGTTTGCGCATTGTCAAAAATCAATACTCCAAGATGAATATGTGCAAATGTGAATCTCTGGAATATATGAGCATGTTATGGGAATCTGTTAATGTAGCATTGGATAATACTATTGTAAGGTTCCAAAAAAACAAAACAACTGGCGAAAAGAGCAAACCCATTCACTTGTTGGATGCAGCACAGCATATATTTGCAAACGATTACTTAAACAAGGATGAACTTATGAGGGATGCCGTCAGGTTCTTCATGTATGTCAAAGACATAGATATCGTAAAGGATCCGGTTAGATTTGCAAGGGAAGTTGAGGCGCTAAGAGTGGCCTTTAATACCTCAAAAATTATGGGTGAAGATGTAAGCGATGAAGTGAAGATGGAGGTAGTTGATGCAATTGAGAGAGTAGCTGGAGAACGCGCTGCTGAATTTTTGGAGGCTGTCTTAAACCCAGATAAATATTCACTTGATTTTAAAGAACATGTGGCGTGGAGGGAACTCTCACCAAAGGTTTCCAGTCATATTAGGTACCGAATCACTGCTTCAGCTAGGGCCGATGAGTCTGAAGAAAGAAAAATGGAGTGTAGAATAGAGGATTGTGAACCCGAAACAATATTGGTGAAACAACCGTAATTGAAAAATATAATATTAAACGGGAGGCGTTATGTTAGGTGTGTTATTTGATGGAATTAATCGTTATGTTGGGAATGCGTTACATGGAGCTGGTGGAGAGAAGGACGGTGCTTCTGCCAGTACAAAGAATCCTGGTTCGCAGAAGAGTAATTATGTTGGAACCAAGAATGATAAAGTGCTTTTGGATTTTGCTGGAACAGTAATTTCTAACAGCTCGAAGAGATTTTCTGGAATTCCATTGGTAAGTGAGAAACTCAAAGCAAACCAACCAAAAACTCCTCCAAGGGTGGATCCGTTTCAAAAACACGAATTACTCAAGGTACTGATCGACGGAAGTTTTACATATTCCCTTGAGCACAGCGGTGGATTGAGTGATTATATGCAGAAAGCAGAGGATTCTGTCACCAATCTGGTAGACGTTCTGAAAGATGCCAAGATTGCTTATGCGGGGAAAACGTTGCTGCTTTACATCAAAACCCCTGTTACAAAGTATCCTCTTAGCGAGGATGACCAGATAAAAATTGACGCAATGAGCATCGAAAAGGCAGATGAATATGTTGAAAAACATGTTACTCAAATGATCAGCGATGAATTAAATACTGTTGAAGACGATCTAACGTTTGTTCAAAAGAATCTCGAGAGATATAAAGATATGGCCAAGGGGGTATATGACAAGTTGGAGGGGGAGAGAAATCTTCAATTTGAGGCCGAGAATAAAGAATTAGAAAACGAAATCAATGGGGCCTACGAATCCAATGATTCCAACAAGACGATAGCAGAACAGAGGCTTGAAACGTTCAGGCAGAGTGATGATGCTATTCAGACAATGTTGAATAGAGAAGAATTTCTGGCACTTTTGAAGAGCGAAGGGGTAGTTCCGCAAGACCAAGTTGAATTATCGGATGATGAATACCGTGAAAAAGTGAACAACTATATGCTGATGAGACATGGTGTATTAAAGCCTTACATCGACAAATTTGAACACGACTATACTTACGTTATCATAGGTCAGGCAAAGGCTGGTCAACCCGTTTATATTTCTGCTGCCAAAGAAAATGAAAAGACCCTTCCCCACCTTCGCGAAATGTATCTGCATCATTTGTGTCTTAAAACTCAGGCTAATTTCGAAGACCTTCAATCAAAAGTTGATATAGAACTTAAAAATTCGGCGGAATTTTCTGAGCTAGTGCATGAAGATAGGCGCTATAAAATGGCCTATAGGATTATCGAGGATATGGTTGTTAAAAGTCATGCGGCAAAAAAAGAAGAGATTAATTCGGTATATGAAGAAAAAAGGGCAAAACTAGAAGAATTTGATGCGCAAAAAAAGGAAGAATTATTATTAGGATGTGGCGATGCGATTAATGCAGTTGACAATTATGTTGTGAATAAATCAGCAGATGGTTTGGGTGGTGACTATCAACCCGTGCTCGATGCAATTTTAGGAGATGTTAGAGAAATAACCTTTCTCAAAAGACTTGTGAGGGATAATCTGTTTAAAGATATTAAGGTCAAGATTTTTACGTATGCTCCGGATAGTGCCAGTGAAGAAGAGGAATCAGCGCAGGCGAAAATTAATGACGAATTTGTTTTTACACTTCTGGATCCAAAAAGTAAGCTGAATAGGGAAGATGTCAATGAGTTCGATGATTTCTATAAGGGCTGTGCATATCCAGTTCAGTTTGATTACGTAAAAAACGATATTTACAATCATTTCCTCTCCCATCCAGACAAATTCGAATTTGAAACGATAGAGGCCGAGGGCGATACTATCGTTGTAGATGTTGCTTTGGCGGATGGGGTGTATTTAGAGGATGCGCTTGAAGCGGCCAGTGATGAACTTATAACCGAGTTGGAGAAGAGCGCATGTTACTATCATAGCAGTGGCAATATTGAAGTGAATTTGAGAGTTCCAGAAGGTTGGAGGGGCGAAGATGTAAATTATGATGATAAATTGGTCGCAAGCTTTGAGAAAGCCTTTTCAAATCCAAATGCCCCGGTCAAAGTGAATTTAACATATGATAATACAATTAGGGTTATTCCACTCGTAGAAAAGATCGAGGAAAGTGAAAATGGTTTTGTCTTGGGTGCTTATGATAATCTCGATTTAAACAATTCGGATAGGATTATTATCCCAACCTTAAGGGTGCTCGAAAAGGCTAGGGAGTTTATCGATCCAGATCAGATTTCTAAATATCAGGTTGGTCTTATCTATGAAATCCCATCGAGAAATGCATATGGAAAAAATATTTCGGCTTACAAAATGAAGTTTGACGAACTTTTTGCGGCCAAAGATAAACTTGGTACACATTGGAAGGATACCCAGATTGCAGTAATTGATTCCGAATAC
>CAZHVX010000169.1:0-4422 GCA_964536295.1 uncultured Pseudomonadota bacterium | reverse complement strand
ATTTAGTTAATAATAATGAATCATTTGTAATCGCGAAGGGTGGTCACGGTGGTCGTGGAAATGCAACATATGCAACACCCACAAATCAGGCTCCCAGAAATTGTGACCCCGGCACCGATGGGGAACAAAAAAGACTTAAATTTGAATTAAAATTGCTCGCTGATGTTGGTCTAATTGGTTTGCCTAATGCAGGTAAATCAACCCTAATATCGGTTATATCTTCTGCACGTCCAAAGATTGCTGATTATCCATTTACAACCAAGGTTCCAAACTTGGGTGTTGTTTCCCAGGGATATGGGAGATCATTTACCGTTGCGGATATCCCCGGTTTAATTGAACATGCATCAAAGGGTGCAGGTCTTGGTTTTCAATTTTTAAAGCATGTAGAAAGAACCAGAGTATTGGTTCATTTGTTGGATCTTCAGGATGCGGCAAACCCCGATCCTATTCATAATTATGAGGTGATTAAAAATGAATTGGGTAGTTATCATAAAGAACTTTTAGATAAGCCAGAGATCGTGGTTTTAACGAAAATTGATCTTCCGGAAGCTTTCGAGAAGGTGGATGAGGTAAAAAAAATATTTAAGGAAAAGGGGTTGGAAGTTATCCCGATATCGGCTGTAGCGCACAAAGGCACAGCTTTGTTAATAAATAAGATTTTCGAAATTTTCAACAAATAGAACCATGTATTGACACCTAACATTATTTTTGTGAAACTCGAAAACGAGGGAGGAATATTGGAGTCATTAGATCGTGCAAAGGAGGTTGCAAGGGCGGCCTTGGATATTAAAGCAGAGGATGTGGTGATCCTTGATGTCAGGGACCTAACAAGTTTCACAAGCTATTTTGTTATCGCCTCAGGTAGATCTGATAGGCAGGTAAAATCGATTGCTGATTCAATTTGGGAGAAGTTGAAAACAAATGGACAAAATCCGCTAGCTATGGAAGGTTACGAATCTGGTAGTTGGGTGCTTGTGGATTTTGGTGACGTGATTGCTCATTCCTTCTTTTCTGAAACACGTGAATTCTATAATTTGGAAAAACTTTGGAGTGACGCTCCAAGAATTAAAGTAGATGAATAATTCAAAGCCATTAGTTCTTATTATCATGGACGGCTGGGGGTGGCGCGAGGATAGAGACAATAACGCTATCGCTCAGGCCAACACCCCTAACTGGAATACTATTATTTCAAGATATCCCCATACAACCCTGAACGCACATGGACTTGCTGTTGGTCTGCCTGAAGGTGTTATGGGGAATTCTGAGGTTGGGCACCTGAATATAGGCGCCGGTCGTGTTGTAATGCAGGATATAACCAGAATAAATAAATCAATTACAGATAAAAAGTTTTTCAAAAACAAGGCCTTTGAAGGATGCTTTGAAAAAGTTAAAAAGTCAAAGGACACCTTGCATTTAATAGGTTTACTTTCTGATGCCGGAGTTCATTCACAGATAGATCACCTCTTTGCTCTACTGGATTTTGCAAAAAAGAAAAAAGTTTCAAAAATTTGTATACATTGTTTAACGGATGGGCGCGATACTTCTCCAACATCAGGTAAAAAATACATTGCGCAACTTGAAGAAAAAATAAAAGAGTTAGACGAAGATTATCGCATAGCAACCATCGTTGGTCGTTATTTTGCAATGGACAGGGATAAGAGATGGGACAGGGTCAAAAAAGCGTATGATGCAATCGTTTCGGGTGTGGGCCGAAATATGCCATCGGCATCAGTCGCAATGATTGAGGCCTACAAAAATGGCGAGACAGATGAATTTATTGAGCCGTCCATTATTTTGGATAAAAATAATCAGGAACCAACTATGAAGGATGGCGATGCTGTAATATTTTTTAATTTTAGATCAGATCGTGCCAGGCAAATAGTTAGGGCGATGTCATTTAAAGAATTTGATAAGTTTGAAAGATTATCTGTCCCCGTTTTTTCAGATTTTGTAACGATGACTGAGTATGAATCTGATTTTAATTTTCCTGTCGCATTTTCGCCGGAATCATCGAAAAATATCTTTGGAGAGATATTAAGTAATAATAATCTTAGGCAGTTAAGAATAGCTGAGACTGAAAAATATGCCCATGTTACATATTTTTTTGATGGTGGAAATGAAGAAGGGTTCAATGGAACCGATAAGGTTCTAATCCCATCGCCACGAGATGTTGCTACATATGATCAAAAGCCTGAGATGAGCGCGTTCGTGGTAACAGATGAGGTCTTAAAGCGGATAGATTCCAACCTTTACGATGTGATTATCATGAATTACGCGAATGCCGATATGGTGGGACATAGCGGCAATATTGAGGCCGCAATCAAGGCGGCCGAGACGGTTGATAAATGTATCGGCGTCGTAGTTAATGAAGCATTAAAGAGAGGTGGCGAAGTTTTTCTTACCGCGGATCATGGAAATAGCGAAGAAATGATCGATAAGGATGGGGGGCCTCATACATCACACACTCTCAATCCTGTTCCGTTTGTCTACGTAGCAAAGGACGCCAATATGTGCAAATTGATCGACGGTGGTAGATTATCTGATATTGCTCCAACAATGCTGAGTCTGCTAAATATTAAAAAGCCAAAAGAAATGACAGGTCGTTCACTATTAGAAAAGAAATAATAAAATCATTATGATGATTTTCAAAAGGCTCAAAAATAATCTGAAATCTCTGAAAAACTACTTGTCTGTCATCCTCGCGAATGCGGGGATCCAGTCTTTTCAACAACTTCTGGATTCCTGCCTACGCAGGAATGACATAAAAAGAAACTTTTTCAGAGGTTTCAGTTTTTTAGATATTATATATCCCAAAAGGTGCGCATCCTGTGAATCCATCGTTTTGTCGTCAGATACATTTTGTAAAAATTGCGAAGGCCTTCTTAATCCATTTGATAATTATTCGTTTAAACTTCCTTTAAAACCCACATATTTTGATAAGGCCTATTCTATCTATCCGTTTGAGGGGCCGATGCTAAACATTTTGCATAAGTTTAAATACAATAGGAGAGTAGATCTTTGCAAATCCTTGATAGACGAGGTTTTAAAGAAGCTTGATTTAACCTATGATTTTATTATTCCGGTTCCGATGGATCGGTTTAGGCTTATTCAAAGAGGGTATAACCAATCTTTGCTTCTAGCCAGAGCCCTTTCCTCGAGGACGGGGGTGCCAATGTTGATTAATACGCTCATCAAAAAACACATCAAAAGACAGGTTGGCATGTCAAGAGAGGGGCGTTTGAAAAATATTAGTGGTAATATATATGTTAATCCGAAGTATTTTGAAAAGATTGATGGTTCAAAGGTTTTGGTTTTAGATGATGTTGTAACTACAGGTGCAACTTTAAATGAATGTGCAAAGGTGCTAAAAGGTGCAAACGCTGCACTTGTCGATATATTTGCAATTGCTAGAACTTTGTAATAGATTGATTCCACCCCCACCTAGCCTCCCCCTTTCCGCCAAAGGCGGATCAGCCTCTGGCTGAAGGGATGAGTAGGCTGAGGTTCGGAAACTATTATGGGAGGTCAAATAAATGAAAAACTATTTGGACATTGCTATTGAAATGGTCAGGGAGGCCGGACAACTACAGCTTGATCATCTGGGGAAAGTAAAAAATCTCGAGTTTAAGGGTAAAATTGATATTGTTACAGAGGTTGATAAAAAGTGTGAGGAACTTATTGTTTCCCGCATTCAAAAAGAATTTTCCGGACATGATATCTTGGCGGAAGAGGGGCACGGCAAGAGAACGAAATCTGATTATAGGTGGATAGTCGATCCCTTGGATGGAACAGTAAACTATGCGCATACGTATCCTCTTTTTGGGCCCGCAATTGCCCTTGAGTACAAAAATGAGGTAATTTTGGGGGTCTTTTATGATCCTAATAGGGATGAGCTTTTTGCTGCTGAGAAATTTGCTGGCGCTACCCTTAATGGCGGAAAAATTCATGTGTCAAAGGCCTCTAAGGTACAAAATTCCCTACTTGCAACGGGTTTTGCATACAGTATTCAGGAGGGGAATAGAGACAACAATTTAGATAATTTTGGGAAATTTATACTAAAGGCTCGTGCAGTTAGACGACCCGGTGTCGCTACCGTGGATTTGGTATATGTCGCCTGCGGGCGCTTGGATGGGTTTTGGGAGTTGCACCTTAAACCATGGGATCTTGCAGCCGGGGCCCTAATAGTAGAAGAGGCTGGTGGCAGGACCTCAAATTTTGACGGGACGAAGCTTGATATTTATGGTATAGAGGTACTTGCTTCTAATGGTTTGATCCATGAAGAGATGATGAGAATTCTATACGATGGTACGATAGTGCGATAGTTCTCTGGTACAAAGTATTATCGTATTATGATACCACCGTACTAAAGTACTAATTATGATTGATCCAAATAAAAAAGAGCGCGAGGATATTAATCCCCAA
>CAZHVX010000168.1:0-4468 GCA_964536295.1 uncultured Pseudomonadota bacterium | reverse complement strand
GTAGTGGACTTTCACCACCAAGTATTTGCGCCCTGCCGGGCGCACACAAAAAAAGGCGCCCTCAAAATTGGGGCGCCCTTAACGGTAACTAATTGAAATGTTTAGCTTTTCTTCGTTTTACTCTTCCTTTTCGTCATATTTTTGGTTTTTTCTTCCTTAGCAGCCGACTTCTTCGCAACCTTCTTTGCAGCCTTCTTTGCAGCTTTTTTCTCCGTATCCTCTTTTTTCTCTACCTTTTTCTTTGCAGGAAGAATGTACTCCAACCTCGCCATAGGAGCATTATCACCATTTCTGAAACCGAGTTTTAAAACGCGGGTGTAACCACCTTGTCGGTTTGAAAAATGCGGTGCAATTTCATTGAAAAGTTTTGACACCAACGAACGATTAGAAACTACTTTATAGACCTGACGTCTTGCATGGAGATCATTCCTTTTACCCAAAGTGACCATCTTATCGGCCATAGACCTCATCGCCTTTGCCCGGGCTAAAGTAGTTTGGATTCTCCCATTGGTGATCAACGCCTTTATCAAATTTCTCGCGATAGCTTTACTATGAGAGCTATGTGTTCCCAGTCTTTTCTTATCTTTTAAATGACGCATCCTTATCCTCGCTATTCAACATCTTTTGGTTGATATTTTTCGGCATCTGCAGAATCAAAGCCATCCAATTTCATACCTAAAGACAATCCCATTTCACTCAAAATTTCTTTTATTTCATTCAACGACTTACGCCCAAAGTTTTTTGTTTTCAGCATCTCAGCCTCTGTTCTCTGGCATAACTCACCAATAAACTTAATTTTCGCATTCTGTAAACAATTTGCCGAACGCACTGAAAGCTCTAATTCATCAACTTTTCTATAAAGATTTGGATTCAGCGGAACCTTTTCTTCTCTTGCCTCTTCTTCAATCGGCTCGTCAACTTCTTCAAAGTTAATAAATATCTGCAATTGTTCCTTTAGAATTTTTGCAGCAAATGCAATCGCATCATCTGGTCTTACAGACCCATCTGTCTTAACCTTCATTGTTAAGCAATCATAATCGGTTCTTTGACCAACACGTGCATTAGTAACATTATAGTTTACCTGTAAAATTGGTGAGTGAACGGCATCCAGCGCAATGGTCCCAATTGGGTCATCTTCCGTTTTGTTTTGTTCTGCCGGAACATAACCGCTACCTAATTTAATGGTCATCTCCATTTTCAATCTACCCTCTGGCGCTAATGTAGCAATGAGAAGATCCGGATTCAAAATCTCAATATTCGCAGAGGTTTGAATATCAGACGCCCTGACTTCACGTTCGCCACTAATATCCAGATACATCTTATCTTCTGCACCAGTATGAATTACCAATTTCAGACTTTTCAAATTAAGGATAATATTTGTGACATCTTCGACAACACCTGGAATTGTTGAGAATTCATGAGACACACCTTCTATCAAAACATTGACCACAGCTGCGCCCTGAAGAGACGAAAGAAGTATTCTTCTCAAGGAATTTCCCAATGTAATTCCATAACCACGTTCTAAGGGCTTAGCAACGAATTCACCGTAGGTATCGGTGACCATTTCTGAATCAAAATAAAGGCCCCTCGGCTTTATTAGATTTCTCCAGTTACGATACATATTGCCTCCCAACTGACGCCCACTCTCTAATGTTGAACCACTCAACATCAAAGCACCACCGTCAATATTGTGTGATACGCTCTTTATTTGTCATCCTGCGCGGTCAGCAAAGGATCCATCGGGGATCCTTCGTTCACCTTCGCCTAAGGCGAAGATTCTCTTCAGGATAAAATTTCAAGGGTTAACAACCCTTGAAATTTTACTTAGAATACAATTCCACAACTAGCTGTTCTTGAACTGGAACACCGATCTGCTCCCTTGATGGATAAGCGTTCATTTTAGCACTGAATTTTTTCTTATCTAAAGTAAACCACTCTGGAACACCACGACGCTCCACGGCCTCAAGTGATTGATTAATTCTTTCAACTTTCTGGCTCTTACTTCTCAATACAATTTCATCACCCTGTTTAACCTGGTAGGATGGGATATTAACCCTACGGCCATTAATATTAAAGTGGCCATGAGAAACAAGCTGCCTTGCTTCTTGCCTAGAGTTGGCAAAACCAAGACGATATACCACATTATCCAATCTTCTCTCTAAGATGAGCAATAAATTATGACCTGTAATACCCTTCATATTGTCAGCCATTTTAAAATAACGGCTAAATTGTTTTTCCAATATGCCGTAGATTCTTCTTAGTTTCTGCTTTTCCCTTAACTGGGAACCATATTCAGTAAATCTTTTTCTGCCTTTGCCATGCATTCCAGGCGCATAGGGTCTTCGCTCAACTGAACACTTTTCTGTGTAACAACGATCGCCCTTTAAGAAAAGCTTAACACCTTCGCGTCTACATAAACGACATAACGATTCTTTATAACGTGCCAATTTAAACCTCCAAATTTTTATATCCTAAAAATTATTATACCCTTCTCCTCTTCGGTGGACGGCATCCATTATGAGGAATTGGTGTGACATCTCTAATATAGCTAACCCTAACTCCTTTATTCTGAATTGCTCTCAACGCAGATTCTCTTCCTCCACCGGGGCCATTAACCATAACCGTCACCGAATTCAAGCCATGCTCTTTAGCCTTTGTTATTGCATCTTCAAGAGCTAACTGCGCAGCAAAAGGTGTACTCTTACGCGAGCCTTTAAAACCAGCAACTCCAGCCGACGACCACGCAATAACGTTACCATTTGGTTCGGTAATCGTAATAATCGTATTATTGAAAGTAGATCTAATATTAACAATCCCTAATGGACAGTTCTTCTTTACTTTCTTTTTTCCACGCCTTGGACCCTTTTTTTTATCTTTTGGATCAGCCATCAATCCTCCTAATCAAATCGAAATTATTTTGATGTCGGCGCTTTCTTCTTACCAGCTACCGCCATTTTAGATTTACCCTTACGTGTTCTTGCATTTGTACGCGTTCTCTGTCCACGGACAGGCAAACTCTTAATATGTCTTTGTCCTCTGTAACAACTCAAATCTTTCAAGCGCTTAATGTTGCCGCCTATTTCTCTTCGTAAATCGCCTTCCACAGTAAACTGATTATCAATAATCTCACGAATCTTTGCGATTTCGCCTTCGCTCAAATCCTGAGCCCTTACTTCCGGATCGATCTGAGCCATGCCAAGAATTCTCTTGGAAGATGTCAGCCCAACTCCATAGATATAGGTTAAAGCGATTGAAACTTTTTTCTTTGCTGGAATATCTACACCCGCTATACGTGGCACAGTAACCTCCTTAAATTAAACTAACCCTGTTTTTGTTTATGCTTGGGGTTAGTACAAATCACCCTAACGATACCTCTTCGCTTGATGACCTTACATTTATTACACATTTTTTTCACTGATGAACGAACCTTCATAATAAACCTCACTCCTATTTCGAAACATCACTTATTCCTATAAGTAATTCTTCCCTTCGATAAATCATATGGCGATAATTCGATAGTAACTGTGTCTCCTGGTAATATCTTAATAAAATGCATTCTCATTTTACCTGACACATGGGCCAATATCCTATGTCCAGTTTCTAATTCAACTCTAAACATTGCATTCGGCAGCGTTTCAACCACCTTACCTTCAACTACTATCGCTTCTTCTTTTGCCATATTACCCTATCGCGCATATGCGCGTTTATAACCTACTTAAAATATCCGGCCCATTTTCTGTAATAGCAACCGTATCCTCAAAATGGGCAGATAGCCTTCTATCTTTCGTAACAACTGTCCAGGCATCATCCAAGGTTTCTACCTCCCAGGTTCCAGCATTCACCATAGGTTCAATCGCTAAAACCAACCCGGGTTTTAAAACCATCCCCGTTCCAGGCTCACCAAAATTCGGCACCTGGGGATCTTCATGGAGATTCTTACCAATTGCGTGTCCAACATAATCTCGAACCACCGAAAAACCATTTGCCTCAGCATGACTCTGAACTGCATGCGATATATCATGCAACCTATTACCGTCGTACATTTGCTTGATCGCTTTATTCAAAGACTCGCTTGTAACGGCCACCAGTTTCTGGGCTTCCGCTGAAATTTTTCCGATCCCGAATGTCCTGGCAGCATCACCATGGTAACCTTTATACAAGACCCCGCAATCAACACTAATGATGTCACCCTCACTCAAAATCGAATTCTTTCCAGGAATTCCATGAACCACCTGTTCATTGATTGAAGTACATAGGGTATATTCATAGCCCCTATATCCTTTAAAAGCTGGTTTTCCACCCCTCTTCTTAATTAACTCTTCTGCTATTCTATCGAGCTCAAGAGTATTAATACCGGGGACCAGCTTCCCTTCAATCACTTTGAGGACCTCCGCCACGATCTGATTAGCCGATCTCATAATTTCTATCTCTCGGCTTGACTTTAGTACGATCATGGCGACTCCACATT
>CAZHVX010000167.1:0-4524 GCA_964536295.1 uncultured Pseudomonadota bacterium | reverse complement strand
CAACAATCTCTTTGGGTGCTTTGTTAATTTTTATACAATCGCCCTGACGATCAATTACCACAACTTCATTTGTATCACCGACAAATCCATCATTAACATTATTTGCGATAATCATATCCAAATTTTTACTTTTTAGCTTACCCTTGGCGTTTTCGATCAGGCTTTCGGTCTCTGCTGCAAAACCAACAATAAACTGTTTGTCTTTCTTGGATGCCACCTCTTTCAGAATGTCAATCGCCGGCCTTAGCTCTATAGTGAAGGGTTTGCCGTCTTTTTTAATTTTTCCACTCGAATATTCAACCTCGTAGTCAGAAACCGCTGCTGCGCTGATAAATATATCCGATTTAGAAAATTTTTCGCAGACCATACCATACATTTCAGGGGTTGTGTTCACGTTGATCGCTGTTAAGTTGGGGTGTTCCTTCGGCATTGCCGAAACGGGGCCATGAACATATGTAACCAAGGCTCCCCTTTTAATCGATTCATCAACTAAGGCGGTCGCCATTTTTCCACTTGATTTGTTTGTGATAAATCTTACCGGATCGATTGGCGCTATAGTAGGTCCTCCGGTTATTAAAATATTCTTCCCCAATAAATCTTTTTTCGTCTGAAGTATTTTGTAAATTGAATCTTTGATCTCATCCACAGAGGACATCTTACCCAAGCCCTCGTCCCCACAGGCCAGCTTTCCAGCAACAGGGCCAATGATAAAATGTTTTGTCAACTTTTTAAGATTGGCCTGCACCGTTTCATTTTCCCACATCTTGGTATTCATTGCCGGCGCGATTAAAATCGGTCCGTCGAATGAAAGCGCTGTTGTGGATAATAAATCATCCGCTACGCCATTTGATATTTTACCGATAATATTTGCTGTCGCCGGCGCAATACAGAGAATATCCCCCCACTTTGCAAGTGATATATGGTCAATTTCATTACGATCGGGATCAAATGTATTGGTATAAACCTTATTTTGGCTGGCCAGCTCGAACGTTAATGGAGTAATGAACCTGGTTGCGTTCTCCGTCATGACAACCTTGACAGAGAACCCCTCATCGATCAGGCGCCTGACCAGATCAACGCTTTTATAGGCGGCTACGCCCCCCGTTATCCCTATCAGTACATTCATTGGCGGGAAATCTATGTAATTTGGGCTCCAAATGCAAGCCTTTTGTATCTCGCCGATATTTTGTTTCTTAGACAGCCTGCCGGCAGGCAGGGATTAACTGGATTATTTAAATCAATTTGAGAAATGCTGAGATGTAAAACGCAGAGAAGAAGCTGAGACCTCTGGGGTCGCTGAGAACAAAAGAACTCTTATTTCCTCATTCTGAATTCGCAATTGCGAATGTTATAGGTGTTATGATTAAATAAGAGAATAAATTCTCTTTTTAATCATAACACCTATAACAACATCTCCGCCTAAGGCGGAGATGATTCAGAATGAGAACCCTCAGCGAACCCAGCGATCTCTGCATACTCAGAGTTTAGCTACTCAGTACTCTCCAAATCCTGTTAATCATGTCAAAGAATAATTAAGAATTATTACGTAACGACGTCACAGCTTGGCCGCAGTTGGAGCCGATTTGATTTTCCCTGTCATCTCCAATGCTTATGATGGTATCGAAGCCTACACCCTGAAAGCCCGCAGCCAAGTCATTTGCGGCATCTTGCATATCAAAGGCCACAACCGTCTGCAGATCATTCTTTAAAGATGTCTTGGTTGGATTGACCGGAGTAATCTTTACTGCAAATTTTGATGGACTAAACAATTCGCGAATAATTGTTGCATCAACGGGGATCCCCTTTGCCAGAGCAAAGTTCAAAACAACCTTTCGCCCCATTACATAGAATTTTTCGCCATAATCAGCTATCTCCTTCAAACTCCACTTTGGATATGGAATTATTCTATCACGTACAATTTCATCCGTTGAATTAATTGAAAATTGAAGTTGAAAATTACCTTTGGTATATTTTTCTTCTTTAACTTTTAAAAGTCTTTCAAACCAGGCCCCGTTATTTTTTGGAGCTACGGTTGCAATACATGGTATTAGACCAGGGGCGTTATATAAAACTGGAAGCTTATTAAGAACAGTCAAAACATGTTCATTAAGGGCGGGCTCCCCCATTCTTGCAAAGTGAATTTTTAATTTTGGGCAGCTTAAGATCCCGTCATCCTTACGTTTATTGATAACGTAATTTATTTGAGAAAGCATCTCGTCTACGGACAGATTGCCTCTGTATTCCCAGCCGGCGTCACACATGATACACTTAACTGGGCAACCAAATTGGGTTGAGATGTTAATGCAGCTCTTTGCTGATCTTGGATATCGAGGATCAATTGAATCGACAAATTCAACTTGATATTTATCACTGTCCCTAAATTGGGCTATATAAACTTCTGCTAAACTTGAATCACCTATTGTCTTTACAATTTTCATATTTTTTCTCTGACAGCCTGCCGGCAGGCAGGCAGGGATTAACTGGATTATTTAAGTCAATTTGAGAGATACTGAGGTGTAAAACGCAGAGAAGAAGCTGAGGCCTCTGGGGTCGCTGAGAACAAAAGAACTCTTATTTCCTCATTCTGAATTCGCAATTGCGAATGTTATAGGTGTTATGATTAAATAAGAGAATAAATTCTCTTTTTAATCATAACACCTATAACAACATCTCCGCCTAAGGCGGAGATGATTCAGAATGAGAACCCTCAGCGAACCCAGCGATCTCTGCATACTCAGAGTTTAGCTACTCAGTACTCTCCAAATCCTGTTAATCATGTCAAAGAATAATTAAGAATTATTACGTAACGACGTCACAGCTTGGCCGCAGTTGGAGCCGATTTGATTTTCCCTGTCATCTCCAATGCTTATGATGGTATCGAAGCCTACACCCTGAAAGCCCGCAGCCAAGTCATTTGCGGCATCTTGCATATCAAAGGCCACAACCGTCTGCAGATCATTCTTTAAAGATGTCTTGGTTGGATTGACCGGAGTAATCTTTACTGCAAATTTTGATGGACTAAACAATTCGCGAATAATTGTTGCATCAACGGGGATCCCCTTTGCCAGAGCAAAGTTCAAAACAACCTTTCGCCCCATTACATAGAATTTTTCGCCATAATCAGCTATCTCCTTCAAACTCCACTTTGGATATGGAATTATTCTATCACGTACAATTTCATCCGT
Organism: uncultured Pseudomonadota bacterium; assembly: GCA_964536295.1. Taxonomy (GTDB): domain Bacteria; phylum UBA10199; class UBA10199; order CAZHVX01; family CAZHVX01; genus CAZHVX01. The sequence continues at coordinate 1,339 of CAZHVX010000167.1, read as the reverse complement.
TGAATTAATTGAAAATTGAAGTTGAAAATTACCTTTGGTATATTTTTCTTCTTTAACTTTTAAAAGTCTTTCAAACCAGGCCCCGTTATTTTTTGGAGCTACGGTTGCAATACATGGTATTAGACCAGGGGCGTTATATAAAACTGGAAGCTTATTAAGAACAGTCAAAACATGTTCATTAAGGGCGGGCTCCCCCATTCTTGCAAAGTGAATTTTTAATTTTGGGCAGCTTAAGATCCCGTCATCCTTACGTTTATTGATAACGTAATTTATTTGAGAAAGCATCTCGTCTACGGACAGATTGCCTCTGTATTCCCAGCCGGCGTCACACATGATACACTTAACTGGGCAACCAAATTGGGTTGAGATGTTAATGCAGCTCTTTGCTGATCTTGGATATCGAGGATCAATTGAATCGACAAATTCAACTTGATATTTATCACTGTCCCTAAATTGGGCTATATAAACTTCTGCTAAACTTGAATCACCTATTGTCTTTACAATTTTCATATTTTTTCTCTGACAGCCTGCCGGCAGGCAGGCAGGGATTAACTGGATTATTTAAGTCAATTTGAGAGATACTGAGGTGTAAAACGCAGAGAAGAAGCTGAGGCCTCTGGGGTCGCTGAGAACAAAAGAACTCTTATTTCCTCATTCTGAATCATCTCCGCCTAAGGCGGAGATGTTGTTATAGGTGCTATGATTAAAAAAAGAATGAATTCTTTTTTTAATCATAGCACCTATAACATTCGCAGTTGCGAATTCAGAATGAGAAATCTCAGCGAACCCAGCGATCTCTGCATACTCAGAGTTTAACTACTCAGTGCTCTCCAAATCCTGTTAATCCCTGCCTACCGGCAGGCAGGCTGTCAAAAAACAATTATCATTTTCTCAATATTCTAGCAATGTCGCAAACACACCCAACTCCATCGCCAACTGCGATGGCAATGTGTCGGTTGCGGCCCCGGCAAATATCCCCGGCAAAGTAAAGCCCCGGATATTTATCGGAGCCCCCCGGTTTTACATCATTTTCATCCATTTTCAAGGCAGAAAGTATCCCCGCATCAACTTCCTTACCAACCGCCCCTACAACAAAATCTGCTGTGATTTCAGTATGTTGAGAGTTCATAACGATCTCGCTGCCATTCCATTCAATTATCTGAAGATTGACCCCTTCCACAATATCAATACCCAGCAAGACTGCTTTTTCCTTGAGCCTTGGAAGGCACTTTGCTTTATCACCGCGCATTACGATTTGAACACTTTTGGCCATACTTGAAAAGCTTATCGCCTGATCAAAGGCCGCGTCCCCACCTCCAATAATAACAACTCGTTTGTT
>CAZHVX010000166.1:0-4555 GCA_964536295.1 uncultured Pseudomonadota bacterium | reverse complement strand
TCCTTGTCCTGTATTCCCCTAAATATAATCTCAGCACTTTTGTTTGCCTTTTTTATAGACTTTAAAACAACCTCCTCCAAAATTCTTTCCGAGATTGCGTGTGAACATGCGCTGATCATTATAACACCATTTGGTTTAAGAATACGCAAAGCGTTCCTTATCAGTTTTTCATAACCCATCATCGCCGATTTAACTTTCATTAATGATTTCGCAAATGCCGGTGGATCAACATGAATAAAGTCAAATGTTTTTTCGCAATCTTCTAGATATCTAAAGCAATCAGATCTGATGAAATTAATATTACTTACGCGGTTCAGCTCCGCATTAATCTTTGCAGCATCTATTGCATCACCAGATATATCTACCGCAATCACCGAATTCGTCTTTTTTGCTATATGACAGGATAACCACCCATGATAACAAAAAAGGTCAAGGACATCGCCAAATGCAAGCTCTGCGGCCTTTAGGCGAAACTGTCGATAATCAAGATAGGCACCGGTTTTGTTTCCATTTAAAACATCAAGCTGAAATTTTAGGGTATCCTCCCTGATAATTGTTTGCGACTTTTCCCCAAAAACGATCTGGTTTATTAATGGAAGTCCTTCCTTTTCACGAACACCAGTATCGTTCTTTTCAATTATCGATTTCGGATCATATTTTTTACATATGATATCTATTATATCCCTTTTGATTGTTTCAGCACCCTCTGATGTTATTTGAAATGTCCAAATATCATTATATTTATCTATCACAACAGATGGAATTCCATCACTTTCGGAGTAAACAACTCGATACGCATCTGTAAGATCGCAAAGCGGCTTCCTGCGCAAATATGCGTCACAAATTTTATTGTCCCAATATTTGTAGTCGATAATCTTATTTTTCGTTGATATAATTTTTAGATAGTAACGTGAATTTGGGGAACAAAACGCATTCGCAATGAAATCTCTTTTTTGATCAATAAGGGTTACAATGCCGGGGAGCTCTTGTTTTCTCCCAACAACAACGGATCTGGGAAACCACAGCTCCCCTGAAGCAATCCGCCGCGCAATTTTATTATCTATGATTAATGTTGAGTGCATACAGGCCAAATAGCCTGTTTTAGTGAATTAATCAACCCATTCGACGCACCCCGGATAAATACCCGGGGGATGACCTACTAAGGCTTTTTTTTGATTTGACTTTTATTTAATTTTGTTCACCTTCGATGGCGTCTACCGGACACACCGCAACACAAGCACCGCAATCAGTACAAACATCCCCAGCAATGATCCTCTTATCATTACTTTCACTAATCGCCTCTACCGGGCACTCTGGTTCACAAACTCCGCAGTTAATGCATTCATCATTGATTTTATGGGCCATATTTCCTCCTATAATTGTTTTATTTTAGGACACCGGAAAGCTACAATACTTTATTATCTGAGGCAACTATTTTTTGATGATGGGGCGTACCCATTTAAAATCTTAACTCCACCCCCCATACCAACCCCGCGCCCTTCACATTAACATAAAAATCAATACTATCCGTTGCGGAAAAACCGACGGCAGAGTATGGAGATGCTGTAGCAACCAGGTTGAAAAGCATATTCACACCCCTGACAAATTTTTCTTGGTTACTTTGAACGATCTGCTCGTAAAACTCTGCATTGTTAATGTAGTGATTGAAATTCTCCGTCTCTTCTCTCCACAAAGCCACCCCAACCATACCGGATCCAGTTCTGGTTTGCCTAATGTGATCCAATACACTAACTTCCGGTAAAATAAAACTGACTTGTTTATGAATTTTACGTGGAACTTTTAAAGGACCAAAACCTATTGCAGCTCTTTGAAGATACCTTGCTCCAAATCTTTCTATGGCGTTTGATGACATGCGCACCTCCTGTTACCACCTCTGCCATAGCCTTCTCCGAATCACTCAATTAGATTATAAAGCAATCTGTGTGCCAAGTTAGAAACTTTTATTCCCATTTAAATACAAATAGTTGGAGATTGTGTTTAGAAAAATAGACAAATACTTACTTTGATTTTTGAAGATTGTGGATAGTTTTTTCCAGATAGTCGGAAAGTGTCCAGGTTAGCAAGCAACCATTATTTATTTGTTAATTTGTCCGCAGAATACGATGCAACATCGACCTCATGTACCCTATCCTTTTTCATCATCTCTAAGACCAGGTCTGCCTGTCCTCTCAAATCCTCTTTGCCGACATGACTCAAATAAAGGTAAGCCTCCATCTTGATACTGACAATTTCGGCCCTGGAGATATCGTTAATTCCCATACGTTCTTTGAGTAATTTCGATACCTCAAGGCTGGATTTTCTAACTCCGTTTTTTTCCAGTATCTGTTGCGCTTCGGCTATCCGAAGTTCACGCCTGACCTTGCCCTTGTAGGAATCGTCCCAATTTGAAAAATGAAGATTATTATTAATCATATCTAAATAATGGATTTTTCTTTGAATCGACGTCTCAGCACGCGCCGCCAGCAAAAGATGATCCAAGGCCTTGGCATCTCTTCCTCTTTTACTATAATATTGAGAGATCGCAAATTGATGACGTGAAACATCTATCCCTTTTTTAATTGCAAGCCTGTGACGATAACATGCAGATGCATCCTCGCCCAACTCTTCATAGATGGCAGCCGAAATATGATGGTTGCCCTTTCTATCTGCCTGCTCTGCCGATTGAAGAAGTTTTTCTTTGGCTTCAGAAACTGCGTGGCCCGCAATAAACTTTGCCATCCGCTCGGTCTTGGTAGTTGGCGTTGAACTCTCAAATAGAATCGAGCCCACTTCCTTTAGACCTTGGGGATTAATCAAACCCATAGCTGGAAGTGCCCGTTCTATGCTGTTTATAATGTTCGATGGACTTGAAAGCATCGATTTTACTAAGGATACCATACGCAATCTCCTTCTATGCCCCGATTATGCTCCAAAATCACATTTTGTAAATAATAAAATTTGGGCGGGGGGTTCCCTTAATTTGCCTCACAGCAAACCGAGGGACAACCTCCAATTTTGGCATTTAAAATCGATAGGTTGCGAGATTGCCACTCATCACTAAAATAGTCCGTGGGACAAGCATAATTCCCATCGCCATCCTCACCGGTACCCACCTTAAAATCCAAATGGATCCACTCATCCAGGATATTACCATCAATTTTTGGGAGATATCCAATCACATCACCTGCGGATACAGAATCACCCTCCGATACATTAACCCAATCTGCCGGCACGACGCCTCCAACCTGAACGAATGGTTCAATTGTATAATGTGCCGCAACATTCGTTGAAACCTGCAATACAATTATGAACGTGCTCAGATTATATCCCTGAAATTCATTGAAGGAATCCAATGTGACCCTAGAGATGGCACCATCCGCCACCGCAATCACAGGAACCTTGTTCTCCGGGTAGCTGCTCCAGCTGGGCATTAAATCCCAACCGACATGATCAACATCGCAATCACACCCCTGATTGTAGATACCCAAGCTACTAAGATCTGAATTGGTACTATTAGGAAAGCTCAATGGAGAATAAACAAAATCAGGTGGAAGAGCGGGAAGAGAACTCCCCCCGCCGCCACCATCAGTAGTGTTTGTATTATTCGTACAGGAGATAAAAAACAAAACTACAACAAAAATATAAATAAATTTTATATTATTCATCACTCTTTTCGGTTTCATCTTCCATCATCTTGCCCATCCCCTTACCGTGCATCATCATACCTCTATCCTTGCCACCCTTTTTACACCATCCACCCTTGCCATAAAATCCTTTATAAGCAAAAGAAAGAAGTGCGACAATAATCAAAACAATCGAAATAATTTTTCCAATTGTTTTGAGGCTCCCCGTTTCCTTAATTGCCATGATCCACACGACGTAAGAAAAGGCAACCAGAGCAACAAATGAAATCACATAGTGAAAAAACGAACCGCCACCATAAGACATTACTAACATATTCCATCCTTTTCAAAGTTTGAGCGATTCTAATTAAAAATTGGTATAAATAAAAGGATTAGTTTGCAAAAGCGGTTCTTTTATAAGACGCTTTGGCGTATAAGCATACTTTCTCCCTTTTAATTTATTTTTTTTTGCCTATAATACGCCTACAAATCAAAGGGGGTAGATATGATATTTATAGTCAGGATTATTGCCTTTCTCATCGCCGCAATGGCCATTGTTGGTGCGATCGTTCCACAGCATTCTCAAAAACTTTTCATTTGGTTCAAAGAAGAAAAAAGACTTTATTACGCTGCAATTGGGAGAATGGTAATTGGTGTAATTATTCTTTATTCAACTGCAAGTGGACAAGTACCATGGTTACTTACAACTATTGGTTTGATATTTTTAGGCTCTGGGCTCCTGATTTTCTTCTTGGGTCTAGATAGATGCAAGGGTCTTTGCGACAAAATTCTTGGAATCCCTGCAACACAATATAGATTCTTACATTTGATTCCATTGATTTTTGCTTTGATTATGTTATTTGCTTCATAGTAGAAAAATATTTTGTGGTATTTTACCCGGGCTTGGTTAACGCGAAGTCCGGGTTTTTTAT
>CAZHVX010000165.1:0-4558 GCA_964536295.1 uncultured Pseudomonadota bacterium | reverse complement strand
ACTAAAGCAGAATTGGCTGCTTAATTTTTACTCGACAAATCGGGGCCAATACACTCTTTCCAAATGTAATCGTATTTTTTAATTGGCTGGTTATCTTCTGAGCAAAATTTTGTGCAAGCAAATAAAGGTGTAGAAAACGATATAAATATTAAAATTGCAATAAAATATCTAATCATGATGGGTTATTACTCGACTGTCTTTTTAATTTCTTTTATGAAACCCATTACGTAATGGATCCCTGAGCCGACTGATAAAACAAGTGCGGGCCACATCATAACCCATGCGGCCATCCGCCAATCAACCCCCCATGCCTTATAGTGGATAAGTAAACCTGCCGTTGCACAAGTCACAAATGCGGACTTATATTTACCCCAATGGCTTGCGGCGATAACAATTCCCTCTGATGCGGCAATACCCCGCAAGGCCGTAATTGCAATTTCACGGACCAAAAACAAAACAACAAGCCACGCAGGAATTCTTCCCATGGGAATCAACATAATCATCGTAACGACAAAGAGCATCTTATCTGCTAATGGATCTAAAAATTTTCCAAATGTAGAAACAACATTGTACTTGCGAGCATACCAGCCATCCACCATATCTGATAGCATTGCAACGATAAAAACCCAGGCCGTAGCAAAACTGAAATATCTGTTTACAAATGTAGGGCCCTTTTCGTCATTCACAAATGTCAGCAAAAACATAACGACCGGCACCGCAATCATTCGCCCCATTGTTATATAATTTGGAACATTTAGGATCTCTTTTTTGTAGGATTTATCCATAATGTGGCGATACTATTGATATTATTTCCAGTTGTCAAAACAATTGTGTTGGATTAGCATGCTGTTCGTTTAATGGTAACGCAGCCCGTATCGGCTTTCGGTGAAGTTAACGTAACCATCACCGCATAACGATACGGGCATCGTCACCGATCAACCATCAACGAATAGAACATGGAACATCAAAGTGAATATCTCGTTATAGGAAGTGGCCTGGCTGGGTTGGCTTACGCCCTATCCGTTGCCGATCATGGCCGCGTCCATATCATTACCAAAAAGCGTGCGCAGGATTCCAATACCGCTCGCGCCCAGGGTGGCATTGCAGCCGTAGTTGCAGACTTTGATTCCATTGAATCTCATATACATGACACATTAAAGGCAGGCGCAGGCTTGTGCAATAAAGAAGTGGTTCAGACAATCATTAGCGAAGGTCCAAACCAGATCGAACGATTAATTGACTGGGGAGTAAATTTTACTAAACATAAAAAACACAAACCTTTCGACCTGACAAAGGAAGGCGGACATACCCATAGACGCGTATTACACTCCGGAGATTTGACCGGCTGGGAAATTGAACGCGCACTATTAGAAGCTGTAAAACAACATCCAAACATTAAGATCTTTGAAAATCATGCCGCAATTGATTTAATCACAAATAAAAAACTGGATATTCAAAAAAAGGGTCAGACGGAATGTTGCGGCGCTTACGTCTTGGATAATAAAAAGAAGGAAATTCATTCATTCTCCGCAAAGACAGTATTGTTAGCAACTGGAGGCGCCGGTAAAGTTTATCTTTATACAAGTAACGACGACATAGCATCAGGTGATGGGATTGCAATGGCACATCGAGCCGGATGTAGGATCGCAAATATGGAGTTCATGCAGTTCCATCCAACATGTTTTTATCATCCAAAGGCAAAGTCATTTCTTATAAGCGAAGCTGTTCGTGGTGAGGGAGGAAAACTTAAGCTTGTCGATGGTACCGAGTTCATGAAACGCTATGATGATCGCGCTGAACTTGCCACTCGCGATATCGTTGCAAAGGCAATCGATAATGAATTGAAGCGTACCGGAAATGAATTTGTTTTATTGGATATCAGTCACAGATCTTCGCGATTTATAAAAAAACGTTTTCCAAATATTTACAAAACCTGCCTCGAATATGGCGTTGATATAACAAGAGAACCGATACCGGTTGTTCCAGCTGCGCATTATACATGCGGTGGAATTGTGACAAACACAGAGGGCGAAACTGATATCAAAAATCTTCTTGCATGCGGGGAAGTTGCGTGTACTGGCATTCATGGCGCAAATCGTCTGGCTTCAAATTCGTTGCTTGAATCGGTTGTCATGGCATCAAGGAGCGCAAGAAAATCAATCCAACTAGCCAAAGAATCTGATCTACCACTGCCAACCATTCCACCCTGGGATCCAATGGGCGCGGTTGACAGTGATGAATCGGTTATTATTACTCAAAACTGGGACGAAATCAGACGCTTCATGTGGAACTACGTCGGCATCGTCAGAAGCGATAAGAGATTAAAGCGCGCGGAAGCACGAATTAAAATGCTACGCGATGAGATTAAGGAATATTATTGGAATTTCACAGTAACATCTGATTTAATTGAACTTCGAAATATCGCATTGGTTGCCGATCTCATTATCAAATCGGCGCTTGCCCGTAAGGAAAGTCGCGGCCTTCACTACAATCTGGATTATCCCAACGTAAATGAAGAGTTGGCAAAAGACACCATTTTATTGATTACAGGCAGTTACTAGTTCAGATTCGCTGTCATCCCTGCGAAGGCAGGGATCCAGTTCTAAAGAAATTTTACTTATGAAAAACTATTTTGTTTACATTTTGGCAAGCCAGAGAAATGGGACACTTCATATCGGCGTAACAAATAATATAGCCAGAAGAATTTATGAGCATAAAAACGATTTAATAAAGGGATTCACTGAAAAATATAGGGTGCATAATCTTATTTATGTTGAAGAAACCAATGATGTAAATGTAGCCATTACTCGAGAAAAACAACTTAAAAAATGGAAAAGAAGTTGGAAACTTAGGTTGATAGAGACGGCAAATCCCGAGTGGAAGGATTTGTATGATGATTCTGCTTAAGGCTAGATCCCTGCCTCCGCAGGGATGACACTAAGCCTACTTCTTAAACTTCAAAACAGATTCGCCGATAATGCTATACAATTTTAATTTAAATTTTTCACCCAACGGGGCCTTTGGAAATGTAACCTTGTAGGCCTTTGACCAACGATTCAGATATGGAAACATCTTTCGTTCATATGGGGCAATTGGAACAAGTCCAACCGATGATGGTAAAATTTCTTCGCCCTGCTCTGTAATAATTCTGATGTGCCAAAAAGAATCTCGATCATCCGTAAAATTTTTATATTCCTGTCTCGTGTAAAAGCCGATAAAAAATTCGTGTGTCTTGGCCTGTTCTCTTTGTTGATCGGCGTAGAAACGCGCGGCTTCCAGGGGCTTGAGTTGATTAATCTTTGCATGTTGTTCAGAATATGCTTGTCTAAAACCATCGCTAAAATATGTTACGTTCCAAATGAGATTCGCATCAAAATCTTTTATAGAGTAAACCCTATCCGATTTTGTATATTTCCTGCGACTTGAACCGTAACCCTTGGCATAAACAGTAGATGTCACCAAAAACATCGCAAGTAGAATAGAAATCAAACGCAATATTTTCATTGGTTCCCCCTTAAGATATCATCTGTTTTTCGATCCACCCCTGAATATCAGCAAACACCCTTTCCTTGCCAATCTCATTTAAAAGCTCATGATACATGCCATCATAAATCTTTAACTCTTTATTGGCAACAGGAATCATATTATACAGGTATTCGCTCCCCTCGATATCACAAACTTTATCCCGATTTCCGTGAAGGATTAACACTGGCGCAGAAAACATCTTAATCTTTTTATCCACTTCTTTTATATTATCCAAGAGTTCCTGCACCAGCCTTATCGTCACGCGATGATGTACGTATGGATCATTGGTATAATATTCAACTTCTTTTTCATCGTGCGTCAAATCTTTTGGATCTGTTGTTGACTGAATCGTTGCAATGGGCACAAATTTACTAACATACGGCGCAATTTTTATCTTCCAATCCGGAAATTTAATAAATGGTTTGATTGCAGATGAACACAACACGATACCTGCCACTGATTTCATGTGGCGAATTCCGTAGTTTACCGCTACCAAGCCACCCATGCTGTGAGCCACAATAAAAATTGGTCTTTCGCTGACCTTATCTTTCACGTTATGAATAAAATAGGAGAGGTCATTCACAAAATGCATAAACTTTGAGATATGCCCCTTCTTTCCCGCAGACTTCCCCTGCCCCTGGTGGTCATAGCAAAAAATTCCATATCCTCTATCAAAAAAATGTTTTTTAAATGGTTCGTATCTTCTGGAATGATCACAAAGGCCGTGAACAAGAACAATTATTGCCTTGGGATCTTTAGGTAACCACTGCTCAAAATACAATTTCTTACCACGCTGGTTATATATGTGACTGATTACGCCTTCCATAGTTCACCATACTTACTACTTGATTCTATACTTATCATTTATCGCCAAGTTTATTTTGTATTCACACTTTTTAGTGTAAAAGAGCTTGGGCGTAAGGTAAAATAATATTCCATAATCAAAGCTTCAAGCGAAACAATAAACACAATTACAATTCCATAAACTCTTTCAACAACTGTTTTTGTTTCTTTGAAAGTTTTTTTGGAGTTT
>CAZHVX010000164.1:3947-4586 GCA_964536295.1 uncultured Pseudomonadota bacterium | reverse complement strand
ATCCGAGATATGGTGTGTCGTAATTCGGTAAGGTATTCAAATAATCTTCCGATTTTCTAAATCGTTTTTTGATTTCTGAGGGATTTTCTAATCTATTTATTGTTTAAATAAATTTTAGAGACCTTAATAATTCCTTAAGAATTCTTTGCTAAACTGATTATCTCGAAGTGTCATTTTGATATACCGAGATACGTTATTAACTATGGATTGCCTCGGAGAGGATTGTTATCGCGCGGGTCTACGATGTTGATTCACCCAAGATAATTATCTTCAATATATTTGGAAGCAATCGATAACATAAGGAGAATGAGGATGCTTATTTTAACAAGACGAGTGGGCGAAACTTTGGTTATTGGAGATGATGTCACTATCACAATACTAGGTATCAAAGGAAATCAAGCGCGCATTGGTATCAATGCCCCCAAAGATTTACCCGTGCATCGGGAGGAAATTTATTTACGTATTCAACGTGAAAAAAATAATTCCGAATCAGATATGATAGAGTAAATCGCATCTAGTTACGCGGGGCAATTGAAATTGCCCCTTTTTTTTGATCATACGAAACTTAGCCTGTTTATGTTTTGATTTTGTAGAAGCTTCAGTCTATACTTTTGCGCTTGTTTGAAGGAGAGATGGCCG
>CAZHVX010000164.1:0-3937 GCA_964536295.1 uncultured Pseudomonadota bacterium | reverse complement strand
TAAATTGATTAGTTATTTTGTGGCACTGAGAGGGTTTGAACCCTCGACGAGGTTCACAAAATTGTCGGGAACAATTTTGAACAGCGTACGGAGTACGCTGGCCCGAAGGGAGAAGGGCAGGAGCCCGGAGTAAATCCCTCTCTCTCCGAATCTGAACGGAGTTGATCAAGTAGTAAATTGATTAGTTATTTTGTGGCACTGAGAGGGTTTTAGAAATTCCTGAGCTTTGCCAGATGATGATTCAGAAAGCCTTTTTTTGACAATTCTTCAATGTAACGCGCCCGTGGCTCAGTTGGATAGAGTACCTGACTACGAATCAGGTGGTCGGGAGTTCGAATCTCTCCGGGCGCACCAAATAAATCAAAGACTTAATGACTTCTTCTTGTGTTTCTTAAAATACCCATTGTGGAGAAATTGTGGGGGCTATTCCTAAGCAAAGTTATCGGTGGAGCGCTTACAGAATTCTGAATACAAATTTTATAGTATTTCCAGATAATATATAGACAAGTGAAGGGGGATGAAGTATATTTTGGCCAGGAGGGAAAATAGATGACCTGTTATTCATTAGATTTGAGAGAAAGGGTGCTTTTACAATTGGAAAAAGGATCATCAGTCATTGAAATAAGCCAGCTTTTTCATCTTGCGAGACAAACGATTTACAGTTGGAAAAGATTGGAAAAAGAAGGGAAGCTGGAACCAAGAGATAACCGAATTAGGAAACCGCGGAAAATAGATCCAATCGAGTTGGAAACTTATATCAAAGAGCACCCAGATGCTACTTTATATAAGATAGCTAAACATTTTAAATGTGTTATTAATGCGGTTTATTATCGAATCAAAAAAGGGAAGATCACCTATAAAAAAAAGAATTTTTATACCAAGAGAGAGAAGAAGGGCAAAGAAAAGAGTATCAAGAAAAGCTCAACCAACTATTGATAACGAAATTAGTATTTATGGATGAGAGTGGCATCGAACATCAGATCAAAAAAGATAAAGGCTGGGCTAAAAGAGGCGTTAAAATTTTTGGAGAAAAATCGGGGAAACGAAGAGGGAGAACCAATATTATTGGTGGTTATAGAAATGGGAAGTTAATAGCACCCTTCCGAATTAACGCCGGTATAGACAGTGATGTATTTCTGGTTTGGCTGGAACAAGTATTATTACCCCATTGGAACCAAGAAGATATTTTGATTATGGATAATGCGAGTTGGCATAAAAGCAAAAAGGTACAAGCATTTCTTAAGCAGAACGGTATCCAATTTATGTATCAACCACCGTATTCGCCTGATCTAAACCCTATAGAACATTATCGGGCGAACATGAAAAGAATGATGAAAAACTTAGAGGATACCAGAATTGATTTTTATGACAGATTGGGTTATATATTGTCTAATTATTAATTGGAAAGACTATAACGCCCTGCAAAATTAGCATTTCTTTTATTTTAGGTAAATCTAATAAAAGATTGGTTCGATTGACGGTGGTAATGCAAGCAGAAGATATTTGATATTGTTTAAGAAGTTTTAATGCCTCAACGCTTTTTTGAAAAGATCCTGTTTTGCGTATGAGATCATGATGTTTCTGATCTCCATCGATACTGAGACACACATTATTGATTCCGAGTTCTGTGATACGATTTAACACAGAATGATCGATGAGCCAACCGTTGGTAATGATATTGGTCGTGATGCCGTGATGAGTGACGACCGGCAATATTACTCCAGTCTGGGCGCATAAACGGTTCTCCTCCCGTCAAGCTGACACCAGTGATTCCCAGTTCTGCCAATTGATCACATAGGGATAAAGCTACTGCAGTAGCTAGTTCATGGGGTAAAGGATCTCCACAGCTCGATCCATAATATTGGCAGCGCATGTTACATGCAGAGGTTATTTCCCATACGGCTTTCGAAATAGAATAATGCACATATCCCTCTGATTAAAACAATGAGCATAGAGTAGGTTTACCCGCATCTCTTAACAGCTTTTGCATCGTTTCATTATCCGATTCTATCGCTAGATCCAAAGGCGTTTTACCTGCTTCATCCACAAGAGCTGGATTGATTTTTTTAAGGGTTAATAAATAGGCAGAAATGCTCGATTGATTGCAGATCACTGCTAAATGAAGAGCCGTTTGTCCTTGCTGATTTTGTGTATTGATATCATAAGTTTTTTCGCTTAAGAACGTTTTGATTTCACCTAACTTGCCATTGCTCACCAATTCGTGCAACGGATAAGTTTTAGGTTCTTCGTAAAAATCAAATGGTCCACCGTACATAGATAAATTCCTCCATTAAAAAAACAGGAACAAAATAGTTTTTGGATCTTTATTATACGGCAATCTGTATGAAATAATGCAACAAAAAGTGCAACGTGTCAGGCCTGATAAACAGTTAAATTTGTTTTATGTGAGTGTATAATTTTTGCTCTATAGTTGACATTAAAAAATCCGTCATTTTTATAAGTATTTGTAATAGGTCATGCATTTTTACCGCAAATTTTCATCAGGGGATCCGTTTATGAAAACCAAAGAAATCAATCGGCTTATTCAAAACAGAACCTGTAAAGTGGTTACTTCAGAATCGGAAGGTACAGGATATTTGCATGGGAACCCTTCTCAAGGTGATTTATTTACCAGCTTTCATTTAGTTGGATCTATGGCATCACCTTATCGTTTTCAACTTTTTGAACTATTTTCTAAAGATATTGAAGGACCTTCATCCATATTGCCCTCTCAATTATGTGAAGAATTGGCGATTAAGGTCTTGTTGATGGATAACGATTATTTGGACCGTGACAATTTACAGCCGACCCAAAAACTATTAAAAACAGAAATAGGAGAGATACAATTGGAGGTTAATCCCTATGACGGTGGATATATTAACTGTTCAAAACGTAGCAGCGATATATTCAAGATTCATATTCGATTCACACGCAATTATTTAATTAGCGTAGCGGAGGAGAACGATATTCAGATTAAGATCATAAACCTTTTTAAGACTAAACCTCTTATCGATAAAATTGTTTCGGATCACGATATGGCCAAACTTTTTACATTATTGGGAAATGAATGTATTTCATTTCCACAAGGATGTGGCTACTTTACCTCTCAATCAAAAACCTTTCTCAAACCAGGTAAGTTGCTCAGTACCGATTTTGCTGTAACAGGTGATGACAAAAATCCTTTAGCTTCAAAGCTAATTACCAAAACAAAAAATTATACAGTGAATTTCCTGATCAATGCTCAGAAATTGAGAGAGTATATTAATCAGAACAGAATAAGTCTTTTAGAAGCAGCTTTAAAAGATATTCGAGATAGTCTTATGAAGCCTGTGCAACCTATTGTTTACAACGAGGAAGTTGAGATACATTTAGATAATCAAATTTATTATGGTCAAGTTTATTATCCTGAATCAAAAAATCGTTCCCAACTTTTGTGTAATTACGCTCATTTAGATGTTGTTCCCATTAAAATGACCCATCTTGTTAATGGTGCCGCTATTCAATTTGAAAAATCCCCAAGCATTTTAGAAAAAATAGATCTCGTAAAAATGCCATCTATTCAAGACATTGAAATTGGTGAGACGGTTTATTTTGGAGGATATCCTATCAATCAAGAAACGTATTCGTTTAGTAAAGGTATGATAGCCGCCATAGAGCCGGGAACTCTTACGACGAAATACGTGATTCAAGCTCCCATTGTGTCGGGCAATTCGGGTAGTTTTGTATTCATGCAAAAAGATGGCCAATTATGTTGTGTTGGAATGTTAACTTCTGAAGTGGCTTATTTTACGGAAGAGATGCGTTTTATTAACAAAAACCTCAGTAGAATGGATGGTATAAGCATGAGCATTGGCAATGTAGGATTGATTGAATCATTCCGAGAAATCTCACAAACCTTAGTCAATAATTTATCGACGGGAAAAGGTCGAGCTATTGC
>CAZHVX010000163.1:0-4652 GCA_964536295.1 uncultured Pseudomonadota bacterium | reverse complement strand
GGTTTAACCCTTCATCCGGTCCAGCGGGCGTTAATTGAGTCCGGCGCTGTTCAATGCGGGTTCTGCATACCAGGGATTGTTATGGAACTCTACACGCTCTTTAATAGAAATTTGAATGCAAACGATGAAGAAATAATGGAAGCATTGTCAGAACATTTTTGTCGATGTACCGGGTATGAAGCGATCTTTAAGGGTGCAAAACTGGCTCAAGAGTTATTGAAATCAGATAAAATTAACTCTTAAATTTGTTTCAGGGCCTCTTCCATTTCTTCAATCAACATCTCCGGTTCTTCAAGTCCACACGAAACCCTAAGTCCACCTGGATGGATCCCCGCCTTGATTTGATCTGCGACCGGAATTGCTGCGTGAGTCATGGATCCCGGATGTTCAATTAAAGTTTTGATACAACCCAAGCTTACAGCCATAGTGTAACTGAAGGCATTCTTTGCGAGCCAGTTGATAACCTTTGCCCCATCGTTTTTTACCTTCTCAAGGTTGTCCCCCTTTAAAATGGCATAAAAAACGGTTCCCGGCATAAATTCACCGCTGTAGCCGACCATCTGTTTTTTTGCGAGAGCATATTGCGGAAATGTTTCCAATCCAGGATAATGAACTTCCTTAATCTTGGGATGCTGGCTCAAATATTTTGCAACCTTTATTGCAGTTTCTTGTTCTTGACGCATCCTTGTTGGAAGCGTTGATAAACCGTAAACTAGGATTGGCCAGGCGGTTTTTCCGTGGAGAACTCCACCTGTATCCTTTCTATGAAGCAATAGATGATTATAGAACCTTTTCGGTATTACAATCACACCACCCATATTTGCATTAAAACCGCCGATGTGTTTGGTCATGCTTTCAACGACGATGTCAGTGCCAAATGACAATGGTCTCTGGCAAACAGGGGATGCGAAGGTGTTATCGACAACAATTAATATTTTATTTTCATCATTTCTATTTTGATTAATAGCATCAACGGCCTTCTTCACACGTTCAATGTCCACCAATTCTAGTGTTGGATTGATTGGTGTTTCGAAATATAATAGTTTCGTGTTTGGTTTAATAAATTCTTCGATATTGGCGTGAACAAAGTCGATAAAATCAATGCTTATACCCATCCGCGGGGCCCATTTTGTGAATAGAGAGTATGTGCAGCCGTAGACACTTCTATGTGAAAGTATATGGTCGCCATTTTTTGCAAGGCCACACGTTGCGCCGTGAATGGCGGCCATCCCTGATGCGTAAACAAGGGCCGCATCTCCGCCATGCGCCGATGCGATTCTGTCTTCAAGCATGTGACCGGTTGGTTCTCCCAATCTTTCGTAGATAAAACTTAATTCCTTTGGCAGTTCTTCTGTGTTGGCATATTGAGCAAAGGCTTGCGCTGCACGTTCCGCCGTTTCCATCCTAAAGGTTGTTGTAGATGTTATGGGTGGTAGGAGATGATGGCTATAATCCCAATTTGGCGATGTGTCTCTGCCGTGAATAAAATAGGCTTCCATGTATTTTGGATTCTTTGAATTTTGCATATCTCTCCTCTTTAAAATTATGTTACTTGTTTTTTGACAGGATTAACGGGATTTTTTAATGTTTAATTTGGTCACAATAAAAACAATGTAAAGAATCCTGTTAATCATGTCGAAAAATAAACCTAGCCAGTTTTGCATTGCAGGGCCCACATTGCATGTTCTTTGGATTCTTCGAATTTTGCATATCTCTCCTCTTTAAAATTATGTTACTTGTTTTTTGACAGGATTAACGGGATTTTTTAATGTTTAATTTGGTCACAATAAAAACAATGTAAAGAATCCTGTTAATCATGTCGAAAAATAAACCTAGCCAGTTTTGCATTGCAGGGCCCACATTGCATGTTCTTTGACCAGATCATCACCATGCTTTACGAAATAAGTCAAGGCTTCCATAGCGCCGGGAAAGTTAGTGTTTCCAAGCACTACACAGACATTTCTTTTTAGTCTCTGTAGGCCAACCCTTTCCAGAACAGTGTCCTTAAAATGTTTTTCAAAATCATTTTTACTTAGATATAAAACATCAGCCAATTTTAAATTATTTAAATTGTTGAATTTACCATTTTTCCGGTTACTGGCGACTGGATTCTGGTTACTATTAAATGGACACCCCTCCTGACAAATATCACAACCATAAATTGATTTTACAAAGGGCCTTATCTCCATTGGGATTGGGCCTTTGTTTTCTATCGTTTGATATGCGATGCAGCGGCCTTGGTCGATTACTCCTGGTGAAACAATTGCCTTAGTTGGGCAACTATCAATACAAATGGAACAGTTGCCACAACTTCTTGTGCATGGGTTATCTGGAGTTAAGTCAATGTTCGTGATGATTTCCCCAAGAAAATAATAAGAGCCCTTATTTGGCAGAATCAATAAACTGTTTTTGCCCTGCCATCCAATCCCAGCATTTACCGCATACGGCTTTTCGGCAATAGGCGAGGAATCAATGCAGATTTTACACTCAGAGCCGGGGGCCAACTTAGATATCTCTTCCCAAAGATTTTCAAGCATTTCCCTGACCTTCAGATGATAGTCTCTTCCAACTGCGTGTTTCGAGATATAGCTAATATCCAAAGTTGACTGTTTGATAGCCAGACAAATTACGGATTTTGCGTTAGCAAGGAGGCTTTGCGGTTCAAATCGTTTTTCCCAACTTTTCTCAAGCCATGAAAGTTTGTTGTAAGGAGGACCGTCTGCATGGTCTAGCGGGCTTGCACAGGTTATCCCTATAGCATCAAAGCCCATTCCAAGCGCAACATCCTTGATTTGATCAGCAAGTGACATGTCTTTGTGTATATGATATAAGGGAATATAAATCAATCCATTTACCTTATGGGAGTGGTGGAAAAAGGCGTTTTTTCAAAAATTGTCATTCCCGCCCCCGCCTTCGCGAGGGTAAACTCCGGCGGGAATCCAGCAATTTCGATAAGCTCTGGATCCCTGCCTCCGCAGGGATGACATTTTATATGGGGGAAAACATGAAGATAAAAGGCATCTTAAAAGAAATATTCAATTTTGCCGACAGGGCCAGGAAGTTCATAACGATTGATATCTGGAACATCGACACCTTTTTATATAAACAGATACGAAAGGCGTATCTAATAGTTAAGGGCTTTATGGACGACAAGTGTTTACTACGGTCCTCAGCGCTTACCTATACAACGCTGTTATCCGTTGTTCCTTTATTTGCAGCAATACTCCTTGTGATCAAAGGTTTTGGCTCCGGCGGGGAAGATAAATTAATTATTCTACGTTTACAATCGTTGGTTGAAAAACTTATTCCAACAGCGGTTGCGTACAGCGGTGGAGAGACGTTGTCTCACCTATTTGCATCGAGGTTCCATGAATTCGCGTCTAAGATGAGCGCATCTAAAGTCGGAGGCGTTGGTGTCGTCTTTTTGGTTTTGACGGCGGTATCCTTGCTTAAAACTATAGAAAAATCTATGAATGACATTTGGGGAATAAGGCAGCACAGGTCATTTGTCCAAAGGCTCGTGATATATTGGGCGATGATAACCTTGACTCCGATTTTAATATTGCCCGCGCTTTCAACGAAATTCATTTCGCAAAGCCAGGCCTTTGTTGATTTTCTGGCCGCACTTATCCCATTTAGCTGGTTTTCGGGAATCATCCAGAGCCAAATGCTTCCAATTACATTCATGGCAGTCGCGTTCACATTGCTCTATATGATTATGCCGAACACAAAGGTTAAATTTAAATCGGCCCTAGCCGGCGGCGTTACAGCAAGCTTGCTTTTTAATTTGGCGATCAATCTTTTTGGCTTTGTTATGTCGTTAACCGGAAAGGCACAAAGCTTCCAGATGGTTTATGGCGCATTGGCGTTGATCCCCCTGATGCTGATCTTTATTTATTTTGTATGGATAATTATTCTCCTTGGCGCAGAGGTTTCATTTGCCGATCAAAATGCAAGTACGTATCACATTGAACAAAAAGTTGCGGGCGTGAACCAGGTCTTTAAGGAAAAATTGTCTCTAAGAATTATGTATGAAATAGCCAAACATTTTAAGGCCGGGACTCCGATACCTGATGCAAAAAGACTTTATGATAAATTGGGGGTGCCAATTCGATTAATTAATGAGGCATTATTTTTACTAGGCGAAGCGAAAATATTAACCTGCACTGATGATCAGAACATGATATTTATTCCAGCCCAGGACCTTGGAAATATTACAATAAATAAGGTTTTGGATGCGATAAGGCGTCATGGGCAGGAGATGGATATTGTATCGGATTCTACTGAAAAACAGATAGATGCCACCTTTGCGGAGATCGAAAGAGCATCGGGGCCTACGGGAAACCAAACGATTTCAGAGTGGGTAGGCCAAAGCAATCCTTGACCTTAATTCCAATTTATATTATTCACCGCAGAACTCGCAGAAGAATAAAGAACACGCGGAATAAAAATAATCAGCGTTTTCCGGGTTATGGGAGTGGTAGAAAATACGTTTTGTTGACTCTTGTGTCATTCTGAGTCCGCCAGAGGCGGGCGAAGAATCCAGTAAAATCAATTTTTTAACTCTGGATCCTTCTCCTTCGACTCGCTTTGCTCACTCAGGATCAGGATGACAAAACGTATTTTCCACCACTCCCGTTATTCAGCGATTC
>CAZHVX010000162.1:0-4712 GCA_964536295.1 uncultured Pseudomonadota bacterium | reverse complement strand
GCGTGGCATCCAGCTACAAAATGCATGAAATGAAGGCAAATGTTGGCTGGTTTTCCGAATGGAACTATCTGCAACTTCTTTTTGAGGGTGGGTTACTTGATCCTTATACAGTAAATGGCCCCTCGATGAGTGGTGGCGGGTTGGGATTAGGCGCAAAAATATTTGGACAATTAGATATAATCCAGTTAACGGGACAGATATCTTACATGCCAGGTTATAGAGTGATAACACCCGAAAGTTTTGTCAATATCAGTTATCCCTATCTGGATTTTTCACACAAAACCGAAGATAAAGATCTTAACATCGGAGTACTCAACCCAAATTGGCGCAATATTGTTGAATACAGTCTAAGGGCAGGTTTAATAATTCCTAGATCAGAAGAATACTCACCGCTAATGATTTCTCTGGCCTTTTCACAATCGGTGGATCTCACATACGATCTTAGCTTGTATTCCGTTTGCTTTGATGCGATGTTTCCATTCGCGGATATCGGATATCTCATAAGCGGTATCTCTTTCTTTGTAAAAGATTCAGGTGATTATTCAAAGATGTATGATGATAGATCAACAAATTATGGCTATCGCTTTTTCACCCGCGCTGAATTTCCATATGCTACAGTAGCATTCTCGCAGAGCGATATCTCACTTGATCTTTTAAAGGATGACAACTCAGTAAACGCATATAATGTACAATTTTTCGGTGCCCAGACGGCAATATCGGGTATCCTGAATTTCGGTTTTATGAGGGATTATCTGCAGGGTTTAAATCTGGAGCTGGATTTGATATGGGCATATGATGGCATTGGGGGCCCACACACCAAACCCGGCGCATGGTTTAACACTGGTAGTATTTCTTCGGATGAAGGGGAATATCTTGCATCCGCAATTGAAAATGTTCATATGCATGACCTTGATGATGTTGTACAGAGACAATTGTCAGGCGGCTTTGTTGCTACAGTGCTGGTTTATTTTGATTTTTTGACACTATTTAAAAATGATATGGAACAAAATCATTTCGGAAACAAAGAACCTTATTGGTGGAACGGTTCCTATAAAAGGAAACCAAATACGGAACGTCACTTTGATATATATTAAGAATTATGAGCTACTACATAGTAAATAACAATAATGAGCCCCTTCTCTTTTATAGAGACGAAGGTGGCTGCACGATATATTTGACCGATGGTACAGATCTCAAGATAGAACCATGCAACAGCAGTGTAGATGCATTCATAACCCTGCCGGAGGATGACTATTTTCAACCATCAAGGGATATCTATTTTCTTACAGGATGTGAGGGTTACAATACACCAACATACACAAATCAGGAAAAAGATAGATTAGAGAATCATTTTTTCGACTTTGAAATATTACCTATCGATGAGGTAACACCAAAACCAGAATGCAAGAACAGCATCTCACCTGACAGGATCACCCGTGGAAACGCCCAAAAATCAAGGTTTATAAAGGCTCTTTCCAAAAAGTCACATTCCGTTGTGGATCTGAGGGGAATTCAGAACGACAGCATAAAGGCCTTTGAACGACTAAAATACTGGATCGATACAGGCGGTAACATATCCGACCTGGTCTCTCCCGCTGGCTATCTGGTTATTCCAACTATGGGACGAAACGTAACCGATAAAGAAAGACAACTGCTTCAAACATATCTAATAGATAAATATAAAATTGATACCAAAATTAAATTTGTTTCACCAAACATTCGAGAAATATTTGAGGAATTTCTCAAGGGCCCAACCGTCACGGATGAAGATGCCAAGATATCTATGCCCCCCAAAGAAAACGCCCCGATTAAGAAAACAAAGCATCTTGATTATAATCTCGATGTGGGTTTTTCAGGGGTTGGTAATACAAACACCACATCATTTAACTCAGAGTACTCCAAACAACTTGATTCTAGTCTTCCAGTTGCAGGTTCATTTCCCGGCGACATAGATGGATATGTGGCCTATCAAAAGCTGCTATCTGATAGAGGAATCAATTTTTTGACAAGCGCTCACCTATTCCCAACAAATCGTGGCGGCAGATATCAGTCCAATCCATTTACAGATCCATATGGTAACAGAACACATCTTACAAGCATAAATAGACATGAATTACTTGCCGAAATGGGTTTTCAATTCTGTTTTGGTGGAAACAAAAACAAAATAGATATTCAAGATATCAGGCAAAAGATTGTCGATCTTAAGTTGCCAGATTTTCCGACATTAATGGGCAACTCACCTCAATCAGGCTTAAACAATATGCATCTTTATTTTGATTCACTTCAAGATATATTTCAAGATCTGGCGAAACAGCTTGGTTATGTGAATGTAGATTCTATGCTAAAAGAGCTAATGGGAGATTATTACAATTCCTATTTTAAGCAAAAAACCTCCTTTGCCCCAGATAATATAAACCAGCTACTTCAAGACGAATATGCAGCCCTTATTGCAGGACCATTTATCTCAATTAAATCCATTGTAGAGAATATCACTACTCCACAAAGGCAGGGCATACAGACACAGTTGTTGAAAATTGCTGAGAATAAAGTAAAGGGCAAAATAAATTCTTCGGAATACAACGATATCTTTAGAGGCCTCTATTTTCTGTTAAATAATACACAGACCAAAATTGAAGAAATAAAAGCGCAACAAAATATAGACGCCTGCCATAATCACTACCTCAAGGTCGTTGGTGGATTAATTCCAGCGCACACATTGACGCTTCCTTCAATGAACGGCGGTGGTCTAGGTGGCGGTATCACATACCTAAATAATAATGATAAATATTTTCTGACGGCGCAAATGGCCGCCTACAGCGCAATGCGGCTTTTGAGTGACGTTACACCTTTTGACTGGGACAGGGTTCGATTTGAAGACGATAAAATGCGAGTGAGAATCTTTCCGACAAGCGCTCCCCTCGTTCCAAATACAGACGATACGTTTAGGGGTAACTTCATACTTGAGGGATCCGTAATGGGGGGAACCCCGATTATCAAGAATTGGCTCGATTGGTTTATTAAAGCTGGAGCCTCGGAAGATTTTTCATCAATGAATGGCAAGTTTGGCACCGGTGCCGGCCTCCTTTTCAAGATGAACAATCCAGAATATACTATATCATCTGAATTTGCTTGGGGACACAGCATGAATGGTCCTACTTCAAATGGTTATGCATGGATAAACCGTATAGATTTGCCCTGTTTTAAGGGATTATTCGCCTTTGGAAATAACACGGATGATTTCGGAGGACAAAACACAACCGCAATGCAGACGCTTATTGCGGGAACATTTGATCTTTGGATGATATCACTTGAAGTAAGTTATGCACGAGCCTATGAGGGGAACCTATTCTCTCCTCAACACATGGGTCTATTTAAAAACCCATCTTCTACTAATATTCCTGAGGATGGATCAAGTTTCGGCTCAGAAGTATTTGCAGTTGGTTTGATGCTTGATCTCGATGAATTATTTGGCTGGAAAAAAGACAAATCATCATTAGTTAGATTACTAAATAAATAGGAAATTAATTATGTTTTATGCCGGTGAAGACAAAGTATGTTATAGATGCAGCAATACCCTGGATATTTCCATTGCTCATGAAATATTAGAGCTAATGGATGAAAACCATAATAAGGCAGACATACTGCTTGATTGGTTAAAAGCCACAGATGACAAATACGAGGAAGGTGAGCATTTTCATATATTTCGCTCTAAGTGTATTAATGCAGGATTTTTTTCAGACGATAGATGCATCACCTTTTATTTAGGATATCAATATCTCTCTAAAGAAATTATAAAGCAGGCAGAAGAAGAACGAAAAATATATGCCCATATTTATTCACAGCTACCTATTGGAAATTTGCATGCTTATAGACATCATGATGTTAATATACTCAATGAACCAGGAAAGAGCTCTCATTCTTATCTGGAGAATGAATTCTCGAAACTCAAAAGGGCCATTTTTTCAAAAGATATCGGTAGAATCATAGACACTGCCCGTAATCTGAATTGGGACATTCTAGCACAAAATATCCTCAATCTTCCAACTGGTTATCGGGTCGGTGGGTGTGTAGTTTTATGGAGGATGTATTTCGAGCTTTACAACAACGAAAAAATTTTCTCAAGCACATACCGCGCTATTGGCAGTGTTATATGGTATTTAGCAGATCGAATCTCATATCTGGACATTTTCACAACACAAACTGAAGATGGCCAAATAATATGTTACTCTCAATCTCTTCATGGGTATGCATTGGCATACGATGCCCTTGCTTACCTGTTTTCTACCGGGGAAATTACTTACATAGAAAGTGACATAATTGAACATATATTCACAAACACGGTAATGCAATTAAAGGGAATAAACGAACAACGTAATACTTTTACTAAGGATGATATTAAGAATAATTCAGTTAGAGCAATGTATGAAGAACATGGTGGAGGCACTAAATTAATCCACGGCAAAATTCGCAAACCATTTACTGTAAAACTAAAAGACAAAACATTGACAATTCACGACCCCAGGGAAAAACCCATCAGGGCATTCCTTAAAACGTTATGTTCTTACAAGTCAAATGAAAAAGAATGCTCGCGCATGTATAGTAGGTAGATATACCACCTCAGAGGTGTCGGAGAGACACCTCTGAGGTGTAATCGGTTTTCTACAACTCGCAATCGGAGCAATCGGATTTGACGGTGCAGGTTTCTACACCAT
>CAZHVX010000161.1:2857-4756 GCA_964536295.1 uncultured Pseudomonadota bacterium | reverse complement strand
GTCAATCATCTTTAAAATTCTTTTTCCGATTTTGATTGCATCAGATTCGTTTGCCTCGGGTAATAGGATCGCAAATTTGTCACCGCCGTACCTTGCGACGATATCGACTTCTCTGACTGATTGTAGTAACGATCCGGCGACTTCAGCTATTGCAAAATCGCCGGTTCTATAATTGTATTTTTCATTAATATTTTTTAATGAGTCGATATCTACAAGGATTAAGCTTAAAGCGTTGTGGTATCTCTTCGCCTTCTTGACCTCTTGATCCATGATCTGGATAAAGTGGCGTTGATTGTATAGGTTGGTAAGCGCATCCTTAATTGACAACTCCTGTAATTGAATGGTTGATTCGGAAAGTTGCCTTGTCAATTTGTGACGCTCAATTAAATCATTTACGATTCTCACCAGAGTAAGGGTGGCAAGCTCAGGTTTTGAGACAAATTCATATTTGCCTTTGCGAAAGGCCTTTATTGCCTGATTCGGATCAATCTTAGATAGAATTAAAAGAGATGGAGTATTTTTAAAATTAACTTGGAGTTTAGACAAACAGTCCGGTTCGAAATCCTGCGTATCTATGATAAACACTTCAGCATTAATATCTTTTTCGATCTTCTCAAGTTCTGATTCTTGGATAATTTTGTGATCAATGAAAACAGGGCTAAGTGTTTTATGTATCGTTTTGAGTATTTGTCTATGTTTCGTAAGGCATATTATGTGTGGAGAGTTGTCAATTTCCATAATGTTGTCCTTGTCTTTATCCTTCTGTTGGATATACTAACGCAATTGGGTGAATGATGCAATGATTAACACGCCACGAAATATCTTATGGTAAAGAAAATCATTTTCATATTGCTGTTGACTGTTTCCGCAAATGTTGTTTTTGCCGAAACTACTCCGGAAATCACAAAAGAAGCGATGTTGGGACAGGAATTAATTTTTAAAAGGGAGTATGATGCCGGTATAAAAATTTTCAAGGAATTAGAAGTTAATTATCCAAAGTCGCCAGCAGGGCTATTCGGTCAGATTGCGATTTGGCAACTTAGAATGTTTGAAAATGAAGATATGCGCTTCGCTGATAAGTATCGAGAATTAGAAAGAAAATCGGATGGTCTTCTCCTCCCCCTTTTAAGGGATTCCAAGGCCGACGACATGGATTTGCTTATTGCGGGGTCTATATATGGTATGAGGGGATTTTTTGCGGTGCATGAAAGAAAGTTTTGGGATGCCCTAACTCACGGTTTGCATGCGGTTCATATCCTGAAACGTTTAAGGCAAAAGAACCCGAATTTTCCCGATGGTGAGATGGGAATCGGCATGTATGAATATTGGCGCTCTGTTTTTACCACCAGGTATTGGTTCTTGCCATTCTTTGCGGACCTAAGGGAAGAGGGAGTGAAAAAAGTGAAGTTAGTAGCTAATGAGGGAAAATATATTAGAAATATAGCAAGTGGAAACCTTGCGTTTATTTTTCTTAATCAAAAAAGATTTGAAGAGGCCCTTGCGTATGTCGATCCATTACTAAATAACTATCCTAATAACGTAGTCTTAACCACACTAAAGGGTAGGATATTTTATAGCCAGAAAAAATATAAAAAGGCAGCAATGCAATTTGAGAAAATTTTACGGATAAATTCTTCAATCAGTAAGGTTAATTATCTTTGTGCTGTTTCATACTTTGAAGTGAAGAAAGGAATTCAAAAAAGCAAATATTACATGCAGAAATATATCGATACAGACCCAAAGGAAACAGAATGGCTTAGTGCGGCTTATTATTGGATGGGTAGAATCTCCGAAAGGGAAGATGATTTAAAAGCCGCTCTGATCTACTACGAAAAGGCCATAAAAATCAATAAAAAACACCATAACGCAAAGCGTAATTTGTTGATATTAAAGAAGAAA
>CAZHVX010000161.1:0-2757 GCA_964536295.1 uncultured Pseudomonadota bacterium | reverse complement strand
TATGGGAATTACAGTAGTTCAAAAAAGTGATTTGAGTAAAAACAAATCAAGTGCCAAAAAGGCTCTCATTTTGGCTGGCGGTGCGGTAACGGGGGGGTCATTCAAGGCCGGAGGGGTAAAAGCTCTGAATGATTACCTAACCAATTATTCAGTTAATGAATTTGATATTTTTGTAGGCATAAGTTCAGGAAGTTTAATTGCTGCATCCTTGATAGGTGGATTGTCACCAGAAGAGATGTTGAAAAGTTTGGATGGTACATCCAAGAAGTTTTCAAAACTTTCACCATGGCACTTTTATAATATCAATTTAAAGGAAATAATTGCAAGGCCGATTCAGTTTTTATGTAAGTGTGTTTCATATTTACCTGGAGCAGTGCTTAATTTCATGACAGCCCTGCCTTCGACAAAGTCTGAATTGCGCGACGCATTTATGGATTTTATAAAACAGCCAAGCGCCACCAGCTACGACAATCTAATGCAGATGTTTACAGAGATGTCATCAAAATCTGGTTCCGTTCCATCATGGTTTCATATCCTACCATCAGGGGTTTTTGATAATGCCCCCATTGAGAGATATGTTAGAGAAAATATTAAAAAGAACAATCTTACAAATTCCTTTGTTGATGCCAAAAAGATTTCTGGTAAGAGTTTGTACATCATCGCAATGACCCTGGATGGTGCCAAAAGGGTTATTTTTGGTCCAGATGAAGTTAATGATATTGAGATATCTCAAGCAATTCAGGCGTCAACCGCCATGCCTGGTTTTTACAAACCGGCCAGGATCAATGGAGTTGATTATGTGGATGGCGGTGTTCATCAAACAGCCAATATAGATGTTGCAATTGAGAAGGGCGCAAAATTAATTATCTGTTACAATCCATTTAGGCCATTTGACAAAGATATGTTTCAGGAATATCTGCAAAAAGAGCGGCGTTATGTCTCGCAGGATCAGCGTTTATCGGATAATGGTGTTATGGCGGTGCTAAATCAGATATTCCGTACATTTTTTTATACGAGACTTCATTTTGCAATCGAACAATATGAAAACAATCCAAACTTTGATGGGGACATTATATTGATCGAGCCGAAGGCAGATGATGTTGCATTTTTCGAATTAAATCCATTGGCATTTGGGAATCGCCAAAGAGCAGCGCAGCTTGGTTTTGAGTCTGTTCGAAAATCAATAAATGAAAAATATGAAGTGATTTCGAAAATATTGGATTCATATGGAATCAAAACAGACAAGCAATGCGTCGAAGAAGAGCATGTTGAAATGGAGAAATTTGGAAAAGGCGATCGTCGCGTTATGGAAGTTTTAAAGAAACGCAAGAAAAAGTCCAATCAACAAAAAAGCAAACCAACCGCAAAGTCGCCAAAACACTAATGCAACCTTTGTGTTTTTTGTGGTTTGGCGGTGGTGTTATTTATGGAACAATCAACATTTGGGTTTGATGTAAAATTTGATGAGAATCCCAAAAAGAAAAAGAAAACCCCTAAAGTAAAGTCGAAGAAGAAAAATAGTGACAAGCGCATTGTCGATGAAGTTAAGATCCCAAGTAGTGAAATAGCCATCGATCCAAAGACCACACAAAAACTTCAAACGGAACCGCATATTTTTACCGTTTCAGAGATAAATGATTCGGTAAAATCTATTTTAGAAAAGAATTATTCGGATATTTGGGTGGTTGGTGAGGTCTCCGGCTTTAAGCCATCGTCTACAGGACATTATTATTTCCAGTTAAAGGATGAAAAGGCCGTGTTGCGATCCATTATATGGAAGGGGATAAAGAATAAGATTCCATTTGAGATTAAAGATGGAATGGAGCTTGTTTGCTTTGGTAAATTAAATCTCTATGCTCCAAGTGGATCATATAGCTTTGTCGTTGAATCCTGTGAACCTAAGGGTTTGGGTGCCTTGCAGCTGGCATTTGAACAGTTGAAGAAAAAATTGGAAGAGGAGGGCCTCTTCAAAAAAGAGCACAAAAAACCACTTCCGTATTTGCCAAAAAAAATTGGCGTTGTAACGGCAGAAACCGGTGCCGCAATTCGTGATATTATTAACGTGCTTTCAAGAAGATTTCCGGGGATTGAAATTTTATTAAATCCCGTAAAGGTTCAGGGGCAAGGATCAGCTAAGGATATTGCAAGGGCTATTTACGAACTTGATCGTCGAGGAGATATCGATGTTATGATTGTTGGAAGGGGCGGAGGCTCATTGGAAGATCTTTGGGCCTTTAATGAAGAGGTAGTTGCACGTGCAATATTTAATGCCAAAACTCCAATTGTAAGCGCGGTTGGTCATGAGATTGATTTTACAATATCGGATTTTGTCGCTGATCTTCGCGCGCCAACTCCATCGGCAGCTGCAGAGATCGTGGTTCCAGATAAAAAGGATCTCATTTCATTAATTAATGATCTTAAGAGAAGATATCTTTTGGCGATCAAAACAGATCTTGAATCGCGATGGAAGGGTGTGCAGGCCTTAAAGGGACAGATCAAGGACCCTTCCCTCAGATTTTCGGATCTGTTGATTCATCTTGATAATTTGGCTCAACGGTTAGCCTACTCAATGCAGGTTGCGATAGATAATCGAAGTGCCAACTTAGTAAAATTAATAAGTAATTTAGAACACTTATCGCCCCTACATATACTTTCAAAGGGGTATGCCGTGGTAAAAAGACATGGTGAAGGTGGGCTTTTAAAATCAACTAAAGGCTTGAAAATAGGGGATATTTTGGATGTGAAGTTAAATAATGG
>CAZHVX010000160.1:0-4776 GCA_964536295.1 uncultured Pseudomonadota bacterium | reverse complement strand
GTGACTTGGTGGTTAAAAAAGTGGAATTGGATGTCTAAATTAAAACAGAACACAGGTCTACAGCGGAAATAATGGTAGGTATTTTTGAATCCAAAAAATCTGAACTTCCTTTCGGTTTGAGATTGATCATCTTTGTGTATATTCTATTTATCATGTCGACTATTTTACGATAGTACGTAAAATGGTCAAGACCAAAATGTGGTATATCGTAAAGTAGTCATAAATGGGAGTAGGTGAATGAAATTGGGGAGTTAAGTCATCAAGTTAGGTTTCTGATTATAGGAAGGCTTCACAACTACCCGAAATCATTAAGCAATTATAAGGCACCTTGGCACGGTTGTTGCTCTATATATCCATGCTATGAGGAAATTGATTACCATAGTATTGGAGAAAGATATGAAAAAGCTATTATTAAGTATATTTATTATTATTTTTATGATCGGTTTTTCCGTTGATGCTATGGCATGGGGATCTTCGTGGGGCAAGCAGATACAAGAAGAAATAGACAAGATGACGGATAGCTGGAATCAGGCTGTTAATGATCTATGGGACGGTGTTGAATCAACAGCCAATACGCTTGGCCAGGAGTATGATAAGTCAGCAGGCAAATTCGTGTCCGTTTGTGATGACAACGAATCATGGAGCGTCCCTCTTCAAAGATGCCACGAAAAATGTGAAAGCGAAACAATCTGGAGCGATACACTTGAAGAGTGCAGTCCATCTTGTGAGAGTGATGAAGAATGGAGCGATGAATTATATCTTTGTCATCCAAAGTGTGAAGAGGGGGAAGAATTAAATGAAGATTCTACTGAATGTATTCCAATTTGTGACGAAGGTTATAGTTGGAGTTATGATTACGAAAAATGTCTTCCCGGCTGTGAAGAAGGTAAATCTTGGGATGAATATAACGAAGTGTGTCGCGCCCCATGTGAAATAGGTGATTACTGGAATCCAACCGTTGATACCTGCGTTGGTGAGTATGAATGTTTTAAATGGCAGATCGCCAATAAGAAAACCTGGACATGTGAGGATGAAAAGGGGCTGGCTAATAGTGATGAAGACTATATTCCGGATAGGTTTGATAATTGTCCGGGTGTTGCCAATGAAGATCAGGCGGATGCTGACCTAGATGGTGTCGGCGATGCCTGTGATGAAGAAAACAATCCTCCACAATACAGCGGTGCCTATGATCCAATTGTTTCGGCTTCAGATGATGGTGGTTGCACGTTGATTCATGGCACGACATCTAACTTTGGATCAATCTTTATTCTTCTTTCGACCTTATTGCTTGCCATTCGTCGCAAATTCTAACCATTGAGTACACAGAGAAACTAAACGCAGAGTATTCTGAGACCGCTGAGGTCGCTGAGACTTTTTAAGTTTGCGGATAAAAACCTAATAAATCTCAGCGCACCCAGAGTACTCAACCATCTCTGCGTTAAACCTCTCAACATTCTCCATGCATTAAATCGAAAAATATTTGGCATTGGGATCTAGGCTTATAATAGCGGATGTAGAGTACTCCGGTTCCATCAGGAATGTCTCTGTAAGTCTTACGCCAATTCGGTCAGGTTTTAGGAGACAAAATATCTTTTGTTGATCCTCTATGTTGGGGCATGGTGGGTAGCCTAGGCTAAACCTTTGTCCGATTTTCATGTCATCCTGAGGAAGCGTAGCGACCGAAGGATCCAGCGTGCTCACTCTGGATCCTTCGCTACGCTCAGGATGACACAGTTCCTCCAAGATCATCCTATGCGAATAAGCTGCCAGGGCCTCGGCGCATTCGGCCCCAAAACCGCTGTAAAATAGATAATTCGCGAATTCTCCATTTGCATTTAATGCCTCGCCATAATCTATTATTTTAGAGCCAACCGTTACAATTTGAATAGGTATCGTGGCATCTTCTTTATCAAAAAAATCGGCAATGCAGAGATTCTCCTTTTCCCTTTGGCGCGGAAAATCGAATTGATATTTGTTTCCATCAGCTTCAATGAATAAGGAATCACCCTTTGAATATCCTTTAAAGTAACCGTAAACAATCTTTGCATCTATAAGTTTATTATCTTTGCAGGTATAAATAACGTTGTCCAAGATATCTTCGGCAAGTTCTTTGTCTTCATTTGAGAAACCCCATCTTGAATTAAACAACGCAACCTTGTTTAAAAGAGGGAGTAACTCACCTAAATCAATGCTTGTAAGAACCTTCGCGCCTATAAATGGTGCCGTCATTTTCATAGTTAAATTAATTTTTCCAAAACTTTCAATGCGGAGAAGGCGTCTTTGCCATAAAAGACCTCGCGTCCATAGGCCTCTGATAGATTTTTCTTAACAAACTTTTCATTCAGGGCCGCTCCACCACAGATAATTGGAAGAGAAAACCCGCGTTTTGCTAGATTCCCTAGATCCTCCAACATGATCTGTGTTGATTTAACCAAGAGCCCCGATAATCCAACCAAGTCGGGGTGATACTTACCAACCGCCTCAATCACCGCCTCAATTGGTTGTTTTACGCCGAGGTTGTAAACCTTATATCCATTGTTGCTTAAGATGATATCCACCAGATTCTTTCCGATATCGTGGATATCCCCCCTGACTGTTGCCAGGACAATAGATCCCTTATTGGATGAATCAACATGCTTCATATGTGGTTTTAAAATATCAACCGCACACTTCATAACCTCTGCGGATTGCAAAACAAAGGGAAGCTGTGTTTTGCCGGCTCCGAATAACTCACCGACCTCCTTCATTCCATCAAGGAGAAGTTTGTTGATAATCTCCAATGGAGAATATTTATCGCGTGCCCTATCAAGAAGCTCATCAAGATTCTCTTTTGTTCCATCTATAATAGATGCGCGCAGTTTTTCCTCAATGGACAAATTGGATTGTTGAGAGTTGAGAGTTGAGAGCTGAGAATTAGTTGTTGCATCAAAGTAACAAATATAGTTGGTCAGTGCGTCGGATTTTTTGTTGTAAATTACATCCTTTGCAAGACTAACCTCTTCTTTTGAAATTTTATGGAGTGGTGTGATCTTTTTAGCGTTTATTATCGCACAATCCAGACCGGCTTCTATCGCCTCATGTAGAAATACGCTATTTAAAACCCTGCGGAGACGCGGTTTTAAGCCATATGAGACGTTGCTTACCCCCAATGAGGTAAAACATCTTGGGTAACGTTTTCTGAGGCGTTTTATCGCATCAACGGTTTGTTTTGCAGAGTCAATAAATTGAGGGTCCCCACTTCCCAGTGAAAATGTGAGAAGATCAAATAAAATGTCATGGGGCTTTATTTTGAATTTTTCCGTTGCGATCTTATAGATCTCATCTGCAATCTCTAATTTTCTCTTGGATGTGATTGCCATCCCCTCTTTGTCAATTGTCAATGCAACAACAGATGCCCCAAAGTTTTTAACAAGAGCCAAAACCTGATTTAGCTTTTCACCACCATCCTCAAGATTTATGGAGTTAACTATTGCTTTTCCACCGATGAGTTTGAGCGCGCGTTCTATCGTTTTAGGATCCGTTGAATCTATCATGATCGGAAGCTGTGTCCTTGTAACCAGCAGTTTAAGAAAGCTTTCCATGTCCTGTGGCTCATCCCTCCCGGGTTGTGCAACCGATATGTCAAGGGCGTGAGCGCCCGATCTTTGCTGCTCCTGCGCGACATTGATCATCCCCTCGAAGTCGTCTTTTTCAAGGAACTCCTTAAAAACCTTTGAGCCAGAGGCGTTGGTTCTTTCGCCTATAATAAATGGCCTGGGTTCCTGCGCTAAATTCAGTGATTGATAGAGACTTGCAACGGATGGAGCAAAAGAGAACTTTCTCTTTTTTAGTTTGTGATCTTTAAGTTCAGATGATAAAAGTTCAATATATTTAGGTGTTGTTCCACAGCACCCACCAACGAAATCTATGTTGAAGTTTTCGACAAATGATCTTTGCCACTTAACAAATTCCTCTGGTGGTAAATTGTACACAGCTTTGCCATCTACATTTTCTGGCATCCCTGCATTTGGAAGGATCGCAATGGGGATTGGAGAATTTTTGGAAAGATACCTTACAATTTCCTCCATCTCCCGTGGGCCGGTGGCGCAGTTGACCCCTATAATGTCGATATCCATTGCCTCTAAGGAGGTCAGGGCCGTTGCAACATCGCTTCCTAAGAGCATGTTTCCGTTCTTTTCAAATGTCAGAGAAACCGACATTGGAAGATCCTTATTAGATTCTTTTAGGGCCTTTTTTGCACCGATTATAAAGGCCTTACATTGCAGAAGATCCTGACAAGTTGATGCACCAAGAATATCAACACCGCCTTCAATGAGTGCAAGCGCCTGTTCGCGATACGCGTTTGACATATCGTCGAAGGAAATTTGATTTAAACTTGGAAGCTTGGATGTGGATCCAAAATCCCCATAAACAAATCTTGGTTTTTCTTTGGTTGAATGTTTATCCGCGATTTTGCGTGCTATTTGTGCGCCAGCAAGATTAAGTTCATACATCTTGTCGGTTAGATTATACTCAGCTAGGGTAATAGGATTTGAATTGAAGGTATTGGTC
Source organism: uncultured Pseudomonadota bacterium (assembly GCA_964536295.1). Classification (GTDB taxonomy): domain Bacteria; phylum UBA10199; class UBA10199; order CAZHVX01; family CAZHVX01; genus CAZHVX01. The sequence goes on along the minus strand of CAZHVX010000160.1, from coordinate 225 downwards.
TCTATTATATCGGCACCCGCCTTCAGGTAATCTTCGTGGACCCGACAGATGAGATCGGGGCGGGTAAGATTTAGGATATCACCAAGACCCTCATGGCCATCGTAGTCCTTGGGGTTGGGCCCTAAAATCTGTATATATGTTCCCATTGCCCCATCAAAGATTAGGGGACGCTTGCCTATGATATCTCTAATGTCCATTAGGGGTATTTTTACAGTTATAGTGTTC
>CAZHVX010000159.1:0-4807 GCA_964536295.1 uncultured Pseudomonadota bacterium | reverse complement strand
ATGAAGCCTCAGTTATTTTCCCGGAAGGGATTACTTAATTAAATTAAGTGGAATTTATATCTCAAATAAATATCTTTTTTGGGGGGAAATCAAGGAAAAGATTCACCGCTACCAAATTTTTTCAGCCAGAAATTAAATATATGTCGGGAAAATTTATTCACTGCACTCTTGGTTCATTAAATTTAAATCATAGCTGTTGGATAAGTAAAATAAGAGGCTATATCTTTCCAAAAGTTCTGGCCTGATCGATAGGAGGTATCTTGACTTTGGGGGTAGACAAGAAAGCGTTAGAGAATCCCAGAGATATAAAAATGAAGTGCTACTACAATTTTATTATGGACGAAAAGAAAAATCATATATTTTCATTTTAGTTTGGGCACACAGATTTGATATTTTACTAGCCGTAAATTTTGAGCGTTTTCTACTATGAGTTTCGAAATCGCCACCTGTTACAACATCAAACAATTTATTTGCAGATTGCTCCAAAACTAATCCCAAGGGTTTTTGGGGAGATCTCTCACCTATAATTTCATTAAGCAACCCAACTTGGCTTGCAAATAGCTTCAGAATTGACTTTAATTTGATTTCATCAACTTCAATTGAAGATTGTTTTTGTATGTCGAAATCCTCCAGCCAATATTTTATTGCAACAGGCTCCAACTCCCCAAGCAGGGAAACTAACCCATCAGCAACTTTTGTTTTCTGATCAGTTTTCCTGACCACCTTCCAATGTAAATAATTAAATAACCAAGCAGATAAAGCCCCAACCACAACAATAACCAGTGAAAACAAAACCTGGCCAGTTGTAAGCCCTGACACACTATTCATAGTATCAGTCAAGCCAGTAGTTAACTTTGACAGACTGTTATCAATATTTTTGTTCAACTCTGTTAGCACTTCGACAACTTTTCCGTTGCTGTCAACTAGGGTCTGCACATATACAGCGTTTGACGTTGAAACCCCTTTAATTATTTCATCACTTGAAACCTTTATAGCTTCATTTAATCCAAGTCCAACACATCTAGAATCCACAAAAATTGATCCATCAAGCGCCCCCTTTATTTTCTGCACCTCATTTATTATTGCTAACTCGTCCATTGTCTTCACATTTTCTGATTCTATTGTGCGTAAATCTCGGAAGCGTATTTTGCTTCAGTTATATATTGAATAATTCTATTCTTATAGAATTTAAAATCTTCATCTTCATATTGTATATCCAACTTTGCCAACAGATCAGCACCTTTTATATATCCATATTTGACCATACCAGCGAACCCTTCTGCCAAAAAGGAAGACCCATAACCTTCAACTCCATCATCAAGAATAATTACTATCTTCTCGTCGCCTTTCAACTGATCGATCATAGGCCTTAACACTTCCTCCCTAAAAACCTCTCCACTTCCAGGTCCATCTGAGTTGAAGCGCCCTGCAGGATCAGGAGAAAAATCTTTCCCAATATTTATTTTCTTCATATCATTTACCCCGAGTACTATTGTTCTAAAACAACGTTCCAAATAATTAAAGTGCCTAATAAACTTCTTTCAAAACTCACAGACTTAACCTTCTCTCGACCTCTTTTCATAGAGTATTTATACAAACCTTTGTGGCTAATTATAGATAGATACCCATTATCTCGCTGTTTGACAAATTCTAAAAGATCTTGTAGCCCTTTGCCCCGATCGTTCGTTCCTGTGCTTGTTCTATCCATTTCTACAGCGGCTTTAAGTAACACTTCATCTTTCTTTCTATCAATTATAGGGATCTTTGACAAAATCACCAATGCTTTCTCCCAAACTTTCGAAGCTGGTAACGATTTAGGAATTCCTATCCCCTGGTCATAGAATACGATTTTTAGCACTTTCTGTTTTTCATCAAAAGACCCGCTTAAATACCAATTCTTGTCTCTACGAGAAAATTTCCCTTCATCCGGATAAGCATGGTGGGTTACATTTGTGACAGCTTCAGTTAGGCCACTATGCAAGAAAGTCCATTTATTGACATCTTCACCTACTATTTCTCTAATTCCCTTCTTTAAGATCCTTGCCTTATTACTATCACCACATTTTCCTTTTATATAGGGGACCAACTTCACATCATAGAAATAATTAATATCTTTCCCTAAACCTTTAAAAGGATTGTTTTTGAAGAGATCAAAGTAGCCTAAGTCATACAACTGCCTTGCTATTTGCGGATTCCACCTGTTTAGATCGAAAGCCAACTTTGACCTCACAGAATCATCCCATTTAGAGATCTCAGCTGTCAACACCAATGCGGCAGATGTGGACAATTCCACCAAATCATCAAAATATACAGCAGCAAGTTTAAACACATCTTTTGATTTTCGCTTTTTCTCCGCAAGCTTTCTAATTGCCGTTAGGTAGAGTGTGGTTAGCTCATAATGATTCGAAAAATTCATCGTCTCAGGCAGGGTCAACATGACCTTAGTTCCACGAACTGTTATGTTAAGTCCTTCTTGGGATTTTTGTTGAATCCAAGCATTGAGTTGCAGAAATTCATCATTAATAATTTTTCTTCTACGGTTTCTTTTATGACTTCTAGAGTTACTAGTTCTATGAAGATACGCTATCCAAGCATCACGTTTCCGTCTTTTCGAGGTAATCTTTTTCATTTCTATCGAATTCTAATTTAGAACAACATCGATTTCTTTTCTGACAAAACTTCGCCTTGATCTACACAACTATCAGCAATGTCAGAAGCTAATACAACAACTCAACAAACCTAGTTGCTGAGAAAAAAACTACTCCAATATGGAATAAAAACAAAAAAAAGGTACAGATCTATTTATCCGAGTCAACATATTTTCAAAAGATCATTACTCAATATACTCACTTCTCTCTATTTTAGTCTATCTAACCTTCATCCCTGCAAGCAGGGTTGAAGGTTAGAAGACGGAGAACAAACAGAACAAAACGTCTATCAAGAGTCATTTTGTAAATCGGCACCCCAACTCCACTGAAAGGGAAAAATCACAGGGCATCGCCGCATCCTCTTTCCAAAGGTTGCGATCCAGAGACGGCGTACAGCCAAGATCCTCTTGAAGGCCTCGTTTGCCATCGGCTGTGCAAAGAAGAAGAATCGCATGCCTATCCTGGGAGTGAACACGAATCTTGTACCCATGAAAGGTGTCAAGAAAGCCGGGATCATTTTTGGTAGCCAGCCTGAGCAATTCCTCATCTGTAGCGTCTGCAGGCGGATTCTGATAACGGACGAGAGATTCCATCTCTGAACTTAATTTGGTCAGGGCCGAACCGAGTGGTCGCAAGGACTTACTCTCATAAGTACGAAAGAACATGCATCCGGACACGCTGAGCGATACCAGCAAAATACCTACCATCGAAAATGTGATCTTCATCGTTCAGCTCCAAAATACAAGTTTGTCATCTTGGCCGTTCTTGCCGGTGTCCAAATTCCACTCACCTATCTGGCTAAGGTAACGGGTGTCATCCGAGTAGGTGCCGGCGGCAACCGCCGCCCATATATCGCGAACATTATCCACCGCCATATCGAAAATTTCATCGTAGGAACGAAACCCCGTTGACGTAGGGTTTTGTGGAATTTGTAATTTATCAATATACTCTCCCCGATCAATTGACTTGGCGGCTGGATAGGTCAGCCCACAATCAACCGCCACATGCCTGGAAAGAGGAAGAAGTTTATTCCCTTCTTCGATTTTGTCGACAACCTGCATAAAGCGATGATGCCATTTTTGGATGTCAGGCCTGTTGTTTGAATACTTTTCCGGGTGGTTCTTTTGGAGTATCTGGTCCCATAGGGTAACTATGGCGGTATCGAGATTGTGGCTTTCGCCCAATTCTCCGCAACGCATTATTCCTGAATCAAGGTGCTCAGACAGGCCAACCTGACCCAGATTAAGCCGTTGAAAGATATACGCATCCTGATGCATTTCACATACTCGGTGCGCCCTCTTATTCTCCGTGTAAGGCCCAACCTTTAATTCAACAATCGGGTGGATGGTCACATCCATTGTTACATGGGCGGCATAGCCGAAAAGCCACGCTAACCCCTTTCGTCTTTCCTCCCCTTCCATGCCCTCCAGAATCTCAACCCCTGCCTGGAGCATTGCTCCCGTATGAGTGTGGTGCATGGCATCGGCCCATTGTGCTGCGTGGCTATCCCCTATGGCAAGATAGGGATAGTCGGGGCTGACCGCACCAAGTTCCGTAAACCGGAAATACTCTAATAGAGCGGAGATGGCCTCATTGGTAAAACCAGGGGTCGCCTCCAGGCGGATCGGATCCCGCAAGATGTTGACCAACGTCATATGTGCATAAGCTCCAGGCATGATTTCCTCCTATTTGTCTATTTAAGCGGCCACCGCCAATTCTAAAAATCGGCGATTCTGGGAACCGGAACTTCCACAATGTTTGCTCAGCGCAAGGCTTGTTCATGTGCCAATTAGGATTGCTGATCATGCATAGCCATAATTAATTTTCGTTTGGAAATCTCACCGGCTTTGCCGGAGGTTATTTAACTTGATGCTTTCATACAATTTTCAAACCGGACATTACTGCTTTTTTTTCATAAAAACAGGGGAAAATGAAAATAATTCCTCAAAAATAGTTGCATGGCCGGAAAGAGATAATAGGAGGGGAAAATATCATCCGGCAAATATGCAGACCCAATATAACGAAATCATCAATTCTTTTGTCGATAAATACGGTTTGAGCCGAGGTCAGGTTGTGGCCGAGATCGAGAAGACCTTTTCGGCTATGCTGTCTCGCTGGTATGGGACCGGTACGGTTGTCCTGTTTGGTGACGACTACCT
>CAZHVX010000158.1:0-4914 GCA_964536295.1 uncultured Pseudomonadota bacterium | reverse complement strand
TCAAATTTCTCCGGCATATTTGTTATAACTTCTTTTACAACCGCCTTTGCAGCGGAAACGTTTTTCTTTATAATCGCAACAATCGCATCCAGATCAACATCGTCATGCGATTCATGCCAACAATCATAATCGGTAATAAGCGCTAACGATGAATAACAGAGCTCTGCCTCCCTTGCCAGCCTGGCCTCTTGATAATTTGTCATGCCAACAACCGATGCGCCCCAGCTTCTAAAAAGATTGGACTCTGCGCGTGTTGAAAACGCCGGTCCCTCAATGCACACATAGGTTCCACCCTTGTGTGTTTTAATCTTGAGTTTTTGTGTCACATCGAAGATTGCATCCGCTAATGCACCGCAAACAGGGTCCGCAAATGGAACATGCGCAACAATACCATCTTCATAAAATGTATATGGTCTTGAACGCGTTCTATCGATAAATTGGTCCACAAGAAGCAACTCACCAGGATGTATATTCTCTTTCAAGGATCCAACCGCCGTAACAGAGATAACCTTCTCAACCCCCAAGGACTTCATCGCGTAAATATTTGCGCGATAATTCACCTCCGTTGGTGAATACCGATGTCCCTTGCCATGCCTGGGTAGAAACGCCGCCTTTTTCCCACCGATCTCACCTATTACGATCTTATCACTTGGATTACCAAATGGTGTCTTGATTTCCTTTTCTTCGATTACCTTGAGCCCCTCCATCTCGTAGAGACCACTTCCACCAATCACACCAATCTTCACATCTGACATATGAAAAACCTCCTAATCCGGATTTCTCACCAGTCGGTTCGAAATCCGCCCTCCGGGCTTCGACTCATCCCGCTTAAAGCGGAATTCGCTCAGGATTAGCCTTGAGCGAGGTACAAAAGCATCGAGTCGAAACTTTTTGCGCCATCTGGCGCAAAAAGTGCATTTCTCTTAGAACGCGTTAGCGTACTGTGAGAAATGCAGGCTAAGTTTATGATTTTAAAGCGAACATCCCTATAGCATTATTATTTTTGATAGGCAACCTAAAATGGGGTAGCGTTAAAAGTTGTTATAATAAAATGAAACAGGATGAACGCACCAGCCCGCCTTCATATTTTTTATATGATGGCTGGCGGGGATGAACGCAGATTTTTTTGCTTTTGTGTTGCTGTTAGTTATTATCTGTTACTGGTGGTTACTGCCAGTTACCTCGGTAACCAACAGTAACTTAGAATTATCCGTGTTTATCCGCGTTTATCCTGTTCCAAATAAAATTATTTTGACAGTACTTAAAATGGACGTGATCTGGGGCTAAAAGTGTTTATGAAACACGTAGGATGTGTTGATAGTAGGCGTTTCCTTGATATGAGGACATATGCTCAAAGGACTGATATGTGACGTCATATCCTTCCTTCTTAGAGAGTATCTTTTTGATCTTGGAGGTTACTCGGGATTTGCCATATTCCATTACCTTGATCTGAGATGCGGTAAGCTCAACAATGTTGTAGGGAAGATTTGGGTCTATCTCATATCGCCATTCGCAATAACCCTCTTTCAAATAGGTATCATAATCCCCCAAAATTTTTCTGAGGCACTTAACGATCGATCCCCTCTTAAAGGTATATTCTCTGATGGCAACGTATATGAGCCACAGCCTCTTTCCATGTTCCGATAATGTATGATCCGACAAAACTGCCCTGCGTAGATAATGAAATATTTCCTTATTCGTTTTTACTTTTTCGGAATCTCCTATTTTGCCCTGTATTTCAAATAGATAAAGACAATGCTTAAGGTATATCTTGATCCCTTCATAGGCACAGTTCTCAATGTCGCCCTTATTACAAAGCGACCTTAACACCGCCTTCTCATCACTGGATAAATCACCCTGATTCCAGTGTTCAAGTATTTTAGACTCTGATTTTGTTATATTCTGATCCCAACCCTTGGATCCTATATCCTCGGCCGAGGATAAAAACTGCGCAATAGTCATTTTTTTGGAGCGATGCGACTTCACGGTTGCCTCATCCGTGAGTTCGTCCGCTAGAAAGACCTTCTCTATTTCTCTTTTAAAATCAAAGGATTGCATATTACCCTTAATTTAACGCTTAAATTTATTACTACCCCTCTTATTAGTATTATCGGCGACTTGTATCCCCAATGTTGCTATGTGATTTGTAATTTTGAAGGTAATTGGACAAACCTTCCTAAAAAAGGGGTCCCCTTTTTTAGGAAGGTTTTAATATTGCCCTGTTGTGGACATACCCGTTACATAAACACTATCCAATTCAGCTGTTGTCGTACTACCACTTGAATGGGTATAGATAATTGAAAGATAGGTACTTGTCAGACCATTTAAGAAATCCGAGGCGGAGGATGGAAATGTCCCGCTAGTTTTATCCGAGGCGCTAAAATCGGACCAGCTTGCCCCATCCCCAGAATACTGCATTCCGAACGTAGATGCGGCACCATTTATTTTGATGTAATAATCGGAATAAATGGAACATGAATGAATAGCCGATTGCTCCCCGGTGCCGGAAGAATAAAATACTGCACATTTGAGGTCATTATTCTCCTTATAAACACCAAGCTTAACATACTTTCCAAGGCTGCTAATGTTTGTATTTCCATTCAGCATGACCCCAACAAAATCCCCATTACCTAAGTTTTCCACATCGTCAAAGTATGCGGTGATAGTATAGGTTGTATCAACCGACACCGTTTTGAAGACAACCACGTTAGATGTGCTGGCATAACTCAAATCCATCGAACTCTGATCGGCATTAAATGTTACTAAATTTGATGTCAGTTCGCTCCATGTATCCCACGTAGAATTTGTAAAGATATTACCCCAACACGTTTGTGTATCCGCATTAAAATGATCGTTCAATGCACAGGCATTTGTAAATTCGTATGTGGTCTCGGATATCGCCGTTCCACCCAGATCCGTAACACCATTCGTTAATGTCAGATCACACGCCATCTTTGCATATTTATAGGCATCGGTGACGGAGATAGTATATGTGTTGGTTGCTCCAGCAGCCGCAACGGATATTGAGGGTGTAAGTGGCGTATCGGACCCAGATTGACAACTTAGTGTGATGTTATCATCGGTTGTCACGGAATCGTCATCCATCGCCTCTGTAAAGGTTACATTGATAGTTGATGGATACACACCCGTTGTTCCAGTTTCTTCAATTGCATCACCCTTTGTATCGCGAATAACAATTTCGTCCGTTGCATCCGTTGTAAACTGGTACATCGCGCCATCAAAGGAATCACCATCCGCATATGTAATGCCTGTAGTAAGACAGGCGGTGTAGCTTGTACTGTAATATAGGTTACTTGTTGGCGTTACCGAACAAACAACTGTATTGTCACAACTTACCGTTGCCTCGATAGCGTTATTAACATTACAGGTTGTTTCATTAAAGGTTGCCTTTGAAATATTTGAGCTGGCGGATGGAGTTAAAACGATAAAGAATGAAGACGTTAACACCGTTGACTGATTAACGGTTTTGGAAAATGTATTTTTAAATGACCTGTCAACCTCAACGGAGTTGGCTCCCTCTATCAATGATAGTTCATATGCTGTGGCGGTTGAAGACGTTTCAACTTCGCTACCACATGATATTAAAAATAGAGCCGACAATAATAAGAATAGCCTCTTCATATCCCCCTCTTCCTAAGTATCTGAGAATTTACACTTGTGGGGAAGAAAAGTCAATGCAACCGGCTTGTAGAGGCCAACTGACCACAAGCTGCTAATATATCCTGGCCACGGCTTTGTCGAATATTCACCTGGATATGTCTATCCGCAATGTATCTAAAGAATTCTTCGACTCTGGCTGGATCCGGAGCTTGCCATCCGGATTCATCAAAGGAATTATAGGGAATAAGGTTAATCTTTGCAGGAACACCATCCATCAACTTAATCAACCTTTTGGCATCATCAACAGAATCATTTAGGTCTTTAATCATCACATACTCAAACGTCACCCTTATCCTCTGCTTTTTTGGAAATTTTTTGCAAACCTCTATCACCTCTCTGAAAGGGTATTTTTTATTGATGGGCATAATTTTATTACGCTGCTCATCGGTTGTCGCATTTAGCGAAACCGCCAACTTGATGAATAGATCCTCTTTAGATAATTTTTCGATCTGAGGAATAAGGCCGGATGTGGAGATTGTAATTCTTCGCCACGAAAAATCCAAACATTTTTGATCATTCAACACACGAACGGCATTAAGAACATTTTCGTAATTATCCAAGGGCTCACCCATCCCCATGAAAACGATATTCGTGATCTTGATATCAGGGTTATCTTCCTGAGCACCGAACACTTGTCCCAAGATCTCGGCCTGTGTTAGATTTCTTACAAACCCCATCTCGGCCGTCCTACAAAAATCACACCCCATCTTACAACCAACCTGGGACGAGATACATAATGTCGTTCGCTCCTCCGATGGGATCATAACGCTTTCAATCTTATTGCCATCATTCAGTTCGAATAGATATTTTTTTGTTCCATCGGTGGATTCTTGAACCTTGGATATCTTCAAGCGAGATATTTCACATTTGTCAGATAGTTTTTCTCTGGCTTCTTTTGATAGATTGGTCATCTCATCAAAGGATCTAACCTTTTTTTGAAAAACCCAAATCAGCAGCTGATCTGACGCGTACTTCTTCAAACCAAGCTCATCAACCAACTTGGGATATTCACTTATGGGGAGATTTAGAAGATCTACTTTCATTATTTTTCAACCACTAAGACACAAAAACACAAAAACTTTCGTGGCTTAGTGTCTTTGCGCTTCAATAATAGTGGCTCAGGAGGTTGCTAATCACGTCTTTGCGGGCAATCATTCCCACCACCCTACCACCTCGGGTAACAGGCATATGACGAAACGGTTTTTCTGTAAAGATCTTTGAAACATATTCTAA
>CAZHVX010000157.1:0-4946 GCA_964536295.1 uncultured Pseudomonadota bacterium | reverse complement strand
AAGGGCTAGAGGGAAGTGTGAAAATGAAGGTCTGACCCCATTAGAAAGCGATATCAGGTCTTCGAATTCAGGTGCACGTGAGTACTTGCCATTATTTTTATCAACCATTGATTGGCCTCTTTAAATGAATTAAAATAATACACCCCTTTGGGGATCAAAGCATAATTTCGAAGTTTGTTAATGGTTCTTTGCAAGATTGCAGAGTCCCTCACCGGATCAAAACCCAACTTCCTCTTTGTCAGCACCTTCATCTTCATGGTACGCATTATAAGGCCATTTAGGAAAGGGGTCAAGGGAACTTAGTATTCTCCCCAGGTCTTAATCAACAGATCGTTTAAATCTTTGGCCTTTATAGACTCGATCAGGCGCTTGGCCAGTTGCATGTTCGTGATCAGGGGTATGGCATAATCAACCGCGGCGCGTCGAATCTTGTAACCATTCGTCAACTCTTCCTGCTGATAATTTTTGGGGATATTAACAACAAGATCGAATTTTCTTTCCCGAATGTAATCCATTACATTCGGTTTTCTGTCATCCAGGGGCCAATGCAGCGATGTTGCGCTAACCCCATTCTCTGTTAAGAAGTCGGCGGTTCCCTTTGTTGCAAATATTTTTACTCCGATTTTTTGCAGAATTCTGGCGCTTTCGAGGAAGTCTGTTTTACTCTCCAATGGGCCCGTTGATAACAGAATATTTTTTATGGGTATTTTAAATCCAACGGAGATCATCGCCTTCAAAAATGCCTCTTCAAAATCATCACCCAAACAACCAACCTCCCCCGTCGAACTCATTTCAACTGAAAGGGTTGGATCGGCGCCCTTAAGACGCGTGAAGGAAAATTGCGGAGCCTTTACACCAACATAATCCAGCTCCCAAAACGCGGATGGATTTATTTCGTAATCGCACCCCATCATAACCCGCGTTGCCAACTCAATAAGGTTGTAGCCGGTCACCTTTGATACGAATGGAAAACTGCGCGACGCGCGCAAATTACATTCGATTACCTTAACCTCGTTATCCTTCGCCAGAAATTGTATATTAAAGGGCCCGGTTATCTTAAGACTCTTAGCAATAGCCGCCGATATTTTTTTAATTCTTCTTGCGGTTTCAAGATATGTTCTTTGAGGGGGGACAACGATAGTTGCATCACCAGAGTGAACCCCCGCATTTTCAACGTGCTCCGATATCACAGAGGCAACGATCTCCCCATCACTTGCAACCCCATCAAGTTCCAGCTCCTTTGCATTCAATAAAAATTTACTGATCACCACAGGATATTCCGGAGATACCTCATAGGCCCGCGCCAAAAATCTTTCAAGTTCCTCATCGTTAACCGCAACGCTCATTGCGGCGCCACTTAGAACATATGATGGACGAACCAAAACGGGGTAACCGATTTTGTTTGCAAAGACTTTGGCGCCATCAATATCCTTAAGCTCATTCCACTCTGGCTGGTCGATGTTAAGTCTATCCAAAAGTGAAGAAAACTTGTGACGGTTTTCAGCCTTGTCGATCATCTCTGGTGATGTTCCGATTATCTTGATCCCGGCTTCGTGCAACTTGATGGCAAGGTTGTTGGCAATCTGCCCCCCCATCGAAAGGATAACACCTAACGGTTTTTCTCTTTCATAGATATCACAAACCGTTTCAAAACTAAGTTCATCAAAATAGAGGCGGTCACATTCATCGTAATCCGTACTCACGGTTTCAGGATTATAATTAATCATTATTGTATTATAGCCAAGCTTCTTTAAGGTTTGCACGGTGTTGACACAGCACCAGTCAAATTCAACGGATGAGCCGATTTTGTAGGCCCCGGAGCCCAGGACTATGACGCTGTTGCTAGCGTGGGAAGAATCCAGAGTGCTCACGCTGGATTCCTGCCTGTCCGGCAGGCAGGGATCCAGTGTGTTCACTGGAGCCTTCGGGCTCTGTCCTCAGGATGGCATCGTTGTCATGACAACATCCTGGAAACCCAACATCATCTTCATCACCATTATATGTAAGATACAGATAGTTGGTCTGCGCTGGATATTCGGCCGCCAATGTATCAATTTGCTTTATTGCGGGCAAAATACCATGTCTTTTTCTAAGATCGCGAGCATCCCTTCGACTAACATTCAACGCAAATGAAATTTGCGTATCGCAATAGCCGTATTGTTTCGCCTCGCGTAAAAGTTCCGGGGTTATCGTTTTAGGATCTGTTCCCCAAAGTTTTTTACCTATATTGACTACGTCTAAAATCCTATAAAGAAACCATCTGTCGATGCGTGTTAAATCGTAGACCTGGTCTACTGTGAAACCTCTTTTAAATGATTCGACGATTGCAAAGATCCGTTCGTTTGTAGGAGATTTAAGTTCTTCTTTGATGTCTTCAATCTGTAGATTTCCGTCACCAACCAAGCCGTGGGATCCAACGGCAAGCATCCGAATCGCCTTTTGCAGGGCCTCCTCAAATTTGCGCCCTATCGACATCACCTCGCCGACGGATTTCATTGAGGACCCAATCTTTTTAGAAACCATTCTAAATTTCTCAAGATCCCAACGCGGAATTTTGACAACAACGTAATCAAGTGCGGGCTCGAAACAAGCCGAAGTTGTTTGTGTGACAGAATTTTTCAATTCAGGCAAAGTTTTACCAAGCGCCAACTTTGCCGCAATAAATGCCAAGGGATACCCGGTGGCCTTTGATGCCAAGGCCGAACTTCTAGAGAGCCTCGCGTTAACCTCGATCACACGATAGTCCTCTGAAAATGGATCAAGTGCAAATTGAACATTACATTCACCTACGATACCTAAATTGCGAACAATCCGAATCGAGAGCTCCCTTAATTTATGATATTCGTCATTAGAGAGCGTTTGAGATGGTGCAACAACAATACTTTCACCAGTATGGATTCCCAACGGGTCAAAATTTTCCATGTTGCACACCGTAATGCAATTATCAGCAGAGTCCCGCATCACCTCATATTCAACCTCTTTCCACCCTTCAAGATATTCTTCTACAAGGATTTGATCCGCGTAGGAAAAAGCCTTCTCGGCACGTTCGATTAACTGGTTCTTGTCCTTGCAAAACCCGGAACCCAAACCACCAAGTGCATATGCAATCCGAATCATTATTGGATATCCGATTTGGTCTGCAATCCTTATCGCGTCATCCAAGGAATTTGCCGCCGCACTCCTTGGGGTTTTGACATCGATCCCTCGAAGGTTATCCGCAAAGAGTTGGCGATCTTCTGTATTGATAATTGCCTCAACGGGGGTACCCAAAACCTTCACGTTGTGGTCTTTTAAAAATCCGCTCTTGAATAATTCAACGCCGCAGTTAAGCGCCGTTTGGCCGCCAAAACTTAGTAAGATTCCATCTGGTTTTTCTTTCTTTATTACCTCTGAAACAAAATGGGGATCGACTGGAAGAAAATAGACCTTACTTGCTAGCTCCTGTGAGGTTTGGACGGTTGCGATATTTGGATTGACCAGGACAATCTCAAGCCCCTCCTCACGCAGGGCCTTGATGGCCTGCGAACCCGAGTAATCGAATTCCCCTGCCTCGCCGATCTTTAACGCTGCACTGCCTAGTACGAGTATCTTTTTCATAGTTTTGTCATCCTACGAATTATCTGTGTCATTCTGAACCCTTCGACTCACATTATACGTTTCAGCCAAAGGCTGACCAGCCTCTGGCTGGCGCTCAGGATAAACTCCGTGAAGAATCTCGAGTGCACACACACTGGATCCTTCGGGCTTTGCCCTCAGGATGACATCATTGTCAGGATGACGGACTGTATTTGTCATCCTGAGCGTTAGCGAAGGATCCAGTGTCCTCACTTAGATCTTTCCATAATGAATTTTCTATTTCAATTAAAGCTATTTTTTTCTTTCTCAACCAACCTTTGATTTGTTTTTCTCTTGTAATAGCCGCCTCAACATCATTGGTGATTTCAAAATGAATAAGTTTTGTAAGATTATATGCCTTTGTAAATCCTTCTATTAATTTATTTTTATGTTCATAAACACGTCTTTTTAAATCATTTGTTACACCAGTATACAAAACTGTATTTCTTTCGTTGGTCATTATGTAAACATAGTATTGTTTCATTGTATTCACTGGATCCCTGCCTGTCCGGCAGGCAGGCTTCGCTAACGCTCAGGATGACATGCAACGTGTGTCATTCTGAAGGAACAAAGTGACCGAAGAATCCAGTGTAGTCCACTGGATCCTTCACTGCGTTCAGGATGACATCATTGCCAGGATGACAACATATCTACAAACTCATCAAACAAATATGCCGTATCGGTTGGCCCCGGCTTTGCCTCGGGGTGAAACTGCACACTCATAAATGGCAACGACTCATGTCTGATACCATCAACGGTCCCATCATTCGCGTTCTTAAACCATACACGCCAGCCATCGGGTAGAGTTTTTTCATCCACCGCATAGCCATGGTTCTGCGAAGTGATGTAACAACGTCTGGTACCAACCTCTAAACAAGGCTGGTTTTGACTTCGATGCCCATATTTTAATTTGTATGTATCCGCCCCCGCAGCCAGCGCCAACAGTTGGTTTCCCATGCAGATACCAAATACCGGTTTTTTCTTTAGGATGGCCTTCCTTATATTATTAATAGTTGCTTGCGCATTTTTTGGATTTCCGGGGCCATTTGAAATCAAAACACCATCGTAATCGATCGATGTAAAATCGTAATCCCACGGCACACGAAGCACTTCAATGCCGCGCCCGGCAAGACTATGAATGATATTATTCTTGCACCCGCAATCGAGAAGGACAACACGTTTGTTTCCAGTGTCATTCTGAACCGCCATAGGTGGGGAAGAATCCCGTGTGCTCACTGGATCCCTGCCTGTCCGGCAGGCAAGCTTCGCTTCACTCCCGCCTACGCTAAAGCTTTGGCGGGCAAGCAGGATGACACCACTTGTAGGATGAC
>CAZHVX010000156.1:0-4958 GCA_964536295.1 uncultured Pseudomonadota bacterium | reverse complement strand
ATTAATAGAGGGGGAGAAGTATATTGAATTCTTCTGATAAAGGGTGTAAGAAAGGCCAATTATATTTATTACAAGGGGATAGTAATACTCAGATTGATGCCACCCCCACCTAGCCTCCCCCTTTCCGCCAAAGGCGGATCAGCCTCTGGCTGAAGGGATGAGTAGGCTAAGGAACGATAACTATTATAGGGAAACAATTATAGGAGGATTTCTATGAGATTCAAAATTTCGTTTTTATTAATCGCATTGCTGGTGGTGATAGGATGTGAGGGGGACAAAAAATCAAATCAAAGTCTCAGTGATATTTTAACATCCGAAATCGCTGATCCACCCGTTGTTTTTAAGATCTTTGGCAATGCCCCATGTTTGGAGTGCGGAGATGAAGACGTTGCCCTACAGATCAGTATGTGGGATGTATCCAGTCCAGCCACCACAATTAATTATCCTCCATTTGAAAGTCCCGGACACTTTGCGATAGAGGTAAGTGCTCAGGAAGGACACAACGTTGTTGTTGAGGCGACGGTTGTCAAAAAGAATACTGGATTGATTATGTACAAAGGAACGGCGGAGATTGTCGTACCTGAAGGGGATGATGAAGAAATGCCCGTGGTTGATGTGGATATCGAGCTTAAAGATCCAACAAAGGATTTAAAACCAACTATCCACGAAGATGGCGAGGTTCCTCCACCAACAAACTAATTTTTTTCTAAATCTATTTCTTTTTAAATGAATTCCAAAATTTCATAAATCGGCCCGATGATTTTTTGATATGCATTTCTGTATCAACATTCGGATTTGGTTTACATAGGCCCTTGTTTGTATCCAAATTTTTGTCTGTTCGGGTACCATTCCCATTGCAACCCCACATGCATACTAGTTTTTCGAAATAAACATAGATCTCCGGTCTTATGGCCTTGCCCTTTTCGCCAAAAAAATCGGGGTTCAGTCCATTTGCCACCTTATATGAAAAATTGGGACCCTCGGCCTTCACACAAAATGATTCATAGGTATCATACTTGGCATAACCATCAGGGGAGACAAAAATACCCTGTAGGGGGGAGTTGGGCTTTCCGGTTTTTTTCGCTGATTTATCCTCTTCGTCAAACTCCGTCGGGCCAAAATACGAATTTTTGCACGCGCCATCGGTGCAAACCTGGTAACTTTCACATTTGATCCATTTATAATCAACCTTGGCCGTATATGCCTTGTTTCCATCACAAAAATATTCCTTTACGTAATCACCGGCTTCGCCGTTAGATGTGATGATTCCACCAACCTGATCCTCGGGGCAAACAATTTCCGGCAATTCCTCATCCAATTGATCCGATTTGTCGATATCAATACACACGGCGATTCCGCATGTATCAATGCCAGGTTCATCCTGTTCAACGCAAGAGCTCCGCATCGCCGTTCCGGCTGTGTCCGGTTGGATATCTTCTTCCCCCTCCGTGTCGCTGTCCGAGCAGATCTTGTTTGTGGGGCAACATCTGCCATCCTGGCATACAAAATTAACCGAGGGCGCGCCGGGGAGATCCACGTCATATTTATCGCAATTGACCGTTTCATTGCAATTATCGCATGGTTCAAGGGCATCATCCTTACAATAAAATTCCTTCAGTCTTTGGCCGTCACCTGTGCAGAGATCCTCACGTGATTTGTGTATCTTTTTACTTATTTTTCCCGTTTCTATGGTGGTGCTTTTCTGACCATACTTTGTCGGAAAGGACCATAATACCGAATCGAAGATAGGGTCCTTTACCTTTACAACGGGGAGATCGGCGTCGGGGTCGGCGCATGTTACGGGCTCTTTACAGGCCCCATCAAGACATCCATTTTCACATGTGATTATATCGATGATCTTTGTATCTCCGTCACAGGTTACCTCGATCAGATCTGGGCTGTCTCCGGCCACGCAGTGATCTTTGTCACTTTTTACTGAATCATTTTCCTTCCACGTAGTAACGCCACTGGTATATGGATCCCCGTCATCTTCGTCGGTGCAATCCCCCGTTTCAGTTGGTTCCTGCACCTCGCCGTTGACGCCGCCGGCGGTTATATCGCTCAATTTTTTACACGCGCCGTTATGACAAAGGTATGGATCACTAGGCGAAGAGCTTAGTGAGGGACAATCCACGATCTTGAATTGGGATTTCCCAGTTATACATTCGCACTCCTGCAAAAGCTGAAGGGCTGGATCCTTTGAGAACGGAAACTTACATGAATCCGTGCAGATTTTGGCCTCATCAACGATGATTTCCCCAAAGACCTTTGGAGAATTACCGCCGTCGGTATCATCATTAACGGAACAGCTATTGCCCGCATAAATTACGACCGGCAGGAATAAAAAAGATAATATCAGAACGAATTTTTTCAGATTCATAAATATCTCCAACGCTATTTGTCATCTCAGTTGTTTTATTCCGGGACGCTGACAAGTATGGTTTTTCCCTCATACATATCACGGACAAAGATGTCCTCTTCACCGTTTGTATCCCCCTCCACCAGATTGTTCGCCCATGAGAAAAAGGCCACATATCGTCCATCATCCGAAACCGAAGGGTCGTATGAGCTCCCATTTGCGGATTCGCCCGAAGAATTTATACTTACAGGGTATGTTTTTTGTGTCCCCCTGTCGCGTAGAAAAATATTTGTTAGACCGCTCGTATAAGGGGGCGCAGTGTTTATGCTGGATTCATAAACTACATATCTTCCGGTGGAGTTTATATGGGGTTGCATAGCGTTATAAACAAAGTTGGGGTTGTTGGGCGATGGTGTACTTATCAGTTCAAATTCCTTTTTATCCCTGTCATATACATAGATATCATCGGATTCATTTGTATCCTCCAGCAACAAATTGGCCTCTGTATTGAACGCAATATATCTGCCATCCTTGTTTAGTGTCACACTGGATATATCAGGGTTGAACCAGGGACTCAGTAAAATCAGTTCTGTTTTATCGTTATTCAGATCATATAGATATATAACACCCGATGAGGAAAACTGGGACTCCAAACCGGTGGCTGTCTCTTCTTCAAGGATCAGATAATTGCCGGTGGATGCCGTATCTGTGGCGCCTGCGCTGACGCGTGCAGGGGTGGGCAAGTCTAACATGCCTACGCTATACGTAGCATCCGTTGTATTCTTGGGTATATCTATACCCTCAAGGGAATATTCATATTTTGAATTGGTTCCGCTCTGAACATCGTATATATAAAAGGCAAGTGATGAAGGGGGCTCCGATGTTGATATTGTTAAATCTGTAGCAGATGATTGATATACAACATATACCGAACCGTCACCCTTTACACCTATACTGGAGCTGTAGGAAGGACTGTTTGCGCCTTTGGTTTTACTATACGCATGGCTGACCAGGGTCGTTGTCCCGCTTTTCAGGTTATAAAGAAATATCTGCGAATCTGTTGAAAACGAAATATAATAATTATCCCCCTTACCCCTCATTATAAACGGATTGTAGGCCTCTGCGGCGGGATTTGTTATCTTTTTGGTTATATTTTCCTTAAGGTCCCTGACGTAGATATGGGTTTGGCCCTCCTGGTTATCATCCGGGGTAAGGTTTGTGGCCATGGACTTAAAGACAACATATCTCCCGTCAGGGCTGATATGTGGGGACAAAGACCGGCCATTTGAAAGTGTCACTACCCCCTGTTCAAATACCTCCTCGCATGCGTCACCAACCCCATCCTGATCGGAATCCGCTTGGTCGGCATTGGCGACAAAGGGACAATTGTCATCCACGGGGCAGATTTCGTCACCATCGATATCCACGGGGCAGTCGCCGCATGGATCGTTAACCAAGCCCTGCTGTTTTGACTGAGGCGGAATTATACAGCTTCCATTATCACAGATCATTCCATACGCGCAGCAATCCTTGGAAATTTCGTCCACTGTGAGGGCTCCGTTCTTGACCACGCAGACCATCTCCCGAACCTCATTTGGAGCCTGATCCTTGCACTGATCGGGGATCTTTTTGACCGCCGTTGGCAGGCCGTCTTCATCCAGTGAATTTTTATCGACTATCTCAACATGACTCGCCTCAAAAAAATTCTTTCCGTCCTTGTCCATGCAATCCGGGATCCTGCAGGTGCCATTCATACAGATTTTATCTCCCAGGCAGATCACGGTCGTCATTACATTCGGGACATTGAAATCATCCTGTGTGCCGTTGTAGTTATCGCACGTATATTCTATCAGGACCTTCCCCATTTCGTCCTTACAGCCATCCGTTGCCGTATTGATAAGATTTTTCTTCGATACCGAATCAAATTTTAGATAATAGACGGTACCCTTAAAATTGTTTTCCTTCTTCCCCTTTTCATCATCCGTATCGACACACCACTTCCCGCTTTCTTCAAGTTTCTTATACGTTTCTTCAATGGATTTCTGCGCCTTGTATGCCTTTAGTAATTTTTCATGCTTATCCTCTTTGACGATATCCTTTGACCACTTCCAGGCCTTTGATAAACTCCTGGTTATGGACCATTGATGATCGCTTTTTGTGTCTTTTGCAGGTCTTTTGTCTTCTGCAGGACTTTGTGCGGGAAGAAAAACAAGGATTAAAGAAAATAAAATAATGTTTTTAATAAATGGTTTCTTTCTAAACATACCCTCTCCATTTCTTGCCAATTACATTCCGGCCAGTTACGGATAAAATCTAGCACATTCGAGCCAAAATTACAGCTGTATTTTAAAAAAGACAATCTGACAAATGTATTCAGTATGCTTTACAGCTGCCTTTCAGCGGATTTGACGGGTTGAAATATTGGAAATATTAAAAATATGCTAACATTTTAGGATTCTGGATTTGTGACATAAGGTTTAAAATTATTAGCCAAAGTAAAAATCAATGATAACCGAAGGTTATAATGCCGTGAGGTTTTTTGGGCCCAATTTGGTAAATTAAGTCCTCAAATTGAGAATGGAACTCAAGGGGATTAAAG
>CAZHVX010000155.1:0-4981 GCA_964536295.1 uncultured Pseudomonadota bacterium | reverse complement strand
GAGAGGCGGCGGTGTGACCGACTCCTGTTCTTTAATAATCTGTTTGGGGGCGCATGAGCAGATGAAAAATAATAATAGAAAGACGACAACTTTTTTCATAGATACTCCTTTTTCAATCCACGAAGGACACGAAGATACACGCAGATTAAAAGTTGTTGACAAACCTCCGTATTTGAAGCTTTGGCTGGCCAAAATTTAGAATTAGCCCCAGATTCAACCTTGTAGCTTTCAGATAGTTTATTAGTTGAGCCTCATGGATTTTGTCAATGAAACCACAACCCAAAACATTGTGAACTCTAAAAGCACATCCAATAATCTTTTCTGACAATTTGTTTTGCTTATCTGCGTTCATCTGTGTTTATCTGCGGTTCCATTTTCATTACCAAGCAACATCCTTACACTCAACATCTCTATCCCCAAAAGGCCTCAACCTTCTGACGTCCCCACTCTTCAGATCTTTGATCCAGATCTCCATCTTACCTGAACGTGTGGATATAAAGGCAAGCTTATCCCCGTCCGGCGACCATTCAGGGTTCACATCCAGGCTTTCATCCGTTGTTATCTGTTTCAATTGCCAATCTTCAAGGGACAAAACCCATATATCATAATTCCCGCTCTTATCCGAGGAAAAGGCAATTCGCTTGCCATCCGGCGACCAGTTCGGTTGTTGACAAAGTGAATTGGTTATCAAAAGCTGCCTGGCCCAGCCGCCTTTTGGATCTGCGATCCAGAGTTCCTGGATAAGCCGACCGCACTCGCCAGAACAATGCATATTTGCATAAATCACACGACTGCCGTCCGGCGACCATGCCGGCCACATCTGTATTGCAGGCTGATCGAGGACCCTTTTTGAGGTTTTTGTTTCAAGGTCATGAATCATCAAGTCAGTATCATCGCCTTCATCCGGAGGCCTGAACTGCGCAAAGGCGATTTCGTTTCCATCCGGCGAAAAAGAAGGGCTGATCTTAGGCGTTTTTTCCTTACCAACGGCAATCTGAAAGGTTTCTCGGCTACCAATGTCCACGATATTTAAATGGCCGTCACTGGTTGCATAAACGATCCTTTTCTTGTCCGAAGACCAACAAGGATCTTTTTCATCATACAATGTATTTGTAAGCTGAACCGGATTTTTACCGTTATCATCTGCTGTAAAGAGCTCCCAGTTTCCATCCAGATTGGCCACAAAGGCAATATCCGAATAAGCGTTTCCCTCAAATAACAGAAGAAGGAATATCGTTATTAGTATAAGCGGATTCTTTACCATTTATCTGTTCTTCTTATCTGCGTGCATCTGCGTTTATCTGCGGTTCCATAAAAAAATCCACCAAGAGCACAAAGCCACACCAAGAAATCCAACAACGAAAATTTAGTGCCCCTTCGTGTCCTTCGTGGATCGGAGATAATTTTACGGCAATGATGGACTCTTAGCCCTCTCCTCTCCTTTCATAGTAGATTCTTTTGAAAAGGATTATGAATAAGCAATCCTTCCACATCTTTGAAATCGTCAACATTCCTTGTGGCGAGAGTGAGATTGTTTATTAATGCTGTGGCTGCGATAACTGCATCAGGCAACTTTATCTTTTTCCCTTGCCGAATCTCAATTGCCCTGTCGGCTACATCCTCATTAACAGGGAAAATCCTTGTATTTCTAATCAGACGATTGCATTTTTCCAGACCGTCGGGAGTATGCTTATTCCAGCCAAGGAACTCAATCTTGGTGATTATTGAAATATTCATTTCCCCATTAAAACTCAGTAGTTCCAAAAAACTGAGCATTTCCGGTTCACCTTTAGTATGGTAGATGAAAATATTGGTATCCAGCAGATAATGCACATTATTCATGCCGGCACCACTCTTCTCTTAATTGGCCGGACTCTTTTTCAGCGTCGATTTCAGGATATATGCCGGAAGTTTCTTTGATGAGGCTGTTCAAGTCAGTTCTGGAAAAATCTATGTCATCGTCATAGATCAGGTGTACTTTGATTTTCCGAGACGGAAGCTTTTTGTTTACCTTGATTAGCCTGCCATCTTCTATGATTGCTTCAGCGATTTGGTGTCCCATCACGTTTTCTCCTATAATCGGGCAATTAGGCGCAACCCCCTCACCCTACCACTTCTTAGTGCCCCTTCGTGTCCTTCGTTCGTGGATAAATATCTGCGTGCATCAGCGTTTATCTGCGGTTCCGTCACAAATCACAGCAAAGGCGGCTCCGCAGGCTCTACACTCCCCTTCAAAGCTTCATACTTCTCCATGCGCACATTGACCTGAGCCGACAGGTCATCTATCTGCTGCTTTACAACCGGATTTGCCTCCAGGTAAGCATCCACCGCTCGCCCGTTTCTTCCCATATAGGTTACGTATTCCTCCGCAGTCGTGCCAAATGAAGAAAAAAGAGCCTCCGCGGCCGCGTCAAATTCCGCCCTTTTTATCTCCTCTTGCTGCGCTAACGTCTCAGGAGCATCATTGTATTGATTTATAAGGGCGATCAATTCCTGGAAGTTGGAGACTTCCTGCTGCATGCTTTGGATAGTGAGCTGGCAATAGGAGTCTGCGGGGATTTCGGCTAACGATATTCGGGGATTGACAGTCAATGTCAAGACACCCGCTAAAACCAGGACGATCGTTAAACTACCCCTAAATTTAGATATGATTTGCATAGTCCAACATCCTTTCATAACTTATGGTTCGTTCATCTAAAAATTATTTATAAACTAATAGGATGTCCAATCCCCCTCCTAACTTGTTATGCGAATAGTTCGATGCCCTTTTGTCTTATCTCGTTGATTAAAGGCACCCATGTGTCTTTCTCGAATGTATCCATGGAAACAGGTATCGAAATATAGTCTTGGATCAATTCGCCACGCGATTTTCAATCAGATAAAATAATAACTATATCACCTTTCATCGCAATGGTAAATACCGAACTTGACCTTCCCACTCGTCATCCATACTACATTCGGCCAACAATATAATATCCTCAATGGCAATCCCAATCGGGACATCACGACTGACTTCAAAGACACCCGGCATCAATTTACCTGCCCGAACACGTTCATAAGCATAATGAGTAACAGTTGATACATCATGTGTCAGCAACACCCGACCCTCTTGCGCCGCCCACTCAAGAATCATCGGATCATCTGCCCCCGAAAGTCCTACATCCTGAATACAAATAAAATCCAAATCCGGTCTACGACGCAACACACCCCGTACTATGTTGTTGTTGAAGTTCTCGTCAGCAGCCAGCATGAGCATAGCTTATTGCCCTTTGCTTGCGAGACGAGCCAACAAGCGATCACGTATACCTTGAGGATCAAAGATAGATTTGTTTTGCTTTCGAACTACCTCCGATTGAGCCTTTCTCTGTCGCAAGTACGCTTCAATTTCTGAGAGATGTTGCAGATAATAGCCGATCACGTAATAGATGTCAGCCAAACTCAAGGTTGGATACTGCTGAACTATTTCTTCGGCAGTTGCTCCGTCTGAAAAGGCTGCAATAACTGTGTCTAATGTCACGCGCGTTCCACCGACGCGAGCAACGCCGTTTGAGTCAACCTGAAAGGGAATGACTTCAGTAGCAGTTGCAAGAGCCATAGTAGTTACCTCCTGTGTAATTATTTTACCTCACCGTCAACCAGAGTCTCAAATAATCATAGAATAGATTCTCCAAAAAGGCAAGATTGAATCTCTGCAACTGAGCCTTTCTCCAATCACCCCTTACCCTTAGCCCTTCTTAGCGCCCCTTCGTGCCCTTCGTGGATAAATATCTGCGTGCATCTGCGTTTATCTGCGGTTCCATAAAAAATCCACTAAAAATACGGCGCCGAAAACTTAGTGTTTATCCGTGTCCTTCGTGGATCGTATTTCTAAGCTATCCCAAATCCTGTATCTTCAAATATCGCTTCTTTCATAAGCTTGTCTGGGACGTAATATATTTGTCATGCGCTTCAGATCCATCTTCTCGAACGTCAATCACTTCCACCACCAACCTATCCATATTCTTGAGCCGATTTCATTCCCCTCTCCGGTAAGATTTGTAGGTTGGGTTGAGCAACGCGAAACCCAACAAAAGCAATGGGATAACCGCTACTCGTTCCCAACGGTTGCATTAAACGTGATATCTCGTCCTGCTCCCCACTCCAAGCCATACATCCCTTCGCGCACATAACGGTGAAAACTAGAATACTCCCAATCCCTTGGCGCACGCACCAAACCGTGTCTTACAGGGTTGTAATGTATATATTCAACATGCCTGATAAAATCCTGTTCACTGCGAATGAGGTGTTCCCAAAATCGACGCTGCCAAACAGCCTGTTCTTTTTTCTTCATTCTCGAGGCAGAAGGCCTATGCTTATAAGCGCCATCACACTTTCTGCTGAAGTAGCTCTTTATCAAACGCCAACGTTTCGAAAAATTACGATCTCCACGAGGTAGCGTCCACAGGCAATGCAGATGGTCAGGCAGCAGGACAAAGGCATCAATAGTAAAAGAATGTTCTTGCATCACATGTTTGAAAGCGTCCCGCAGCAATGAGACATTGTTACCTTGGCAAAGGATTTTATTCCTTTTGTACGTAACCACCGTAAAAAAATATGTGCCGCCTTTGGTTCGTGCGCGCCGGTATTGCATCGTTCATTGTTGCCGTGTATGCATAATTCGTAGGTTGGGTTAAGCGGGGTGCAACCCCAAAAAACATCGTTTTTCAATCAATGTCGTCTCCACCATCATTCAGGCATTTCGTGACATCGTTATTGTTGGGTTTCGTACCTCAACCCAACCTACCCGGCTATGCTAAGCCCTATACTTAACATTTAAGCTCTGGCCCTGGTGGTTCCTAGGATGAGCAGATCGCCGTGAAACCCAACGTTTCGAAGAATGTTCAATATTGTGATGTTGGGTTTCGTACCTCAACCCAACCTACCCGGCTCAATAAGCGTAAATCCACATACACCAGTTATAATTCGTGGAATCTTTTTATTC
>CAZHVX010000154.1:0-5105 GCA_964536295.1 uncultured Pseudomonadota bacterium | reverse complement strand
GGCGAACGCCCAACCTCCTCTAGATCGTTATGCTTTCCCGATACGCGCATGCATCTTTGCGATGTCGTTGCCCTTTTATACGAACGCTTATCCTTTCCAAGAAAAACATCCTTAAATTGAACCATCCCGGCATTTGCAAAATACAAAGTGGGATCATCAGGAACAAGGGATGCCGAGGCAATCCTTGTATGGTCATTCTTCTCAAAGTACTTTAAAAATTTTTCGCGAATCTCTTTAGATTTCATATAATTAAACCTCTGGACAACTTAAACTGTAAATACTTTACAGTATTTTCCCCCATAAACGCAAGCCTTATTGACTTGCCAAACTGCCCCTTATCCTTTATTTTTTTACATTAATAAAGAGGAGAAATCATGGAATTAGAAAAAAAGAGAAACCCATGGGCACTAATCCCCTTTCTCGTATTCCTAACACTCTACTTTTCAATCGGAATTTATCTGGCGATCCAAGGAACCGACTATGCATTCTACCAATTTCCGGCAGCCAGTTGTGCGATGATTGCGTTTGCAGTTGCTCTTTTAATGAGATTAAAAAATGTACATGAACAAGTTGAAATCTTTTTACACGGGATCAGCGACAAAAACGTAATTATCATGCTTCTGATCTTTTTACTAGCCGGTGCATTTGCGGCCGTAACAAAAAAAATGGGTGGAGTTGATTCAACGGTAAATATGGGATTATCCTTCATCCCCCATAAAATGATTTTGCCCAGCCTGTTTTTGATTTCATGCTTCATCTCTCTGGCGATGGGAACATCTATGGGCACGATCGGCGCGGTTGCGCCAATTGCAATAGGGCTTGCCAGTGCCGTTGGACTACCCATGGCGTTAACGATGGGGGCTGTTTTGGGTGGCGCCATGTTCGGGGATAACCTATCAATTATCTCCGATACAACCATCGCCGCGACTGCAACCCAGGGGTGCGACATGCGCTCCAAATTCCGAATGAATTTTAAGATCGTCATCCCCGCCGCGGTTATAGTTTTTTTGATGTTATGGTTTGTCTCCAACCCGCAGACGGCCCCAAAGGAATATACATACTCCTTCATCAAAACCGTGCCGTATATACTGGTTCTTGTAACCGCAATCTCCGGCGTTAACGTCATCGCCGTTTTAATGTTGGGAATTTTTTCATCAATAGGAATCGGGTTTGCAACAAACTCCGTTGCATTTATTGAACTTGGAAAAACCATCAACGACGGCTTCATGAGCATGACGGATGTTATCTTCATGGCATTTTTCGCAGCGGGACTTGCTCAGATTGCAGCCGAAGAAGGCGGACTGTCTTATCTATTATATAAGTTAAGACGCCTGATAAAGGGAAAGCGCCGCGCCGAGATTGGCATTGCCGGATTGGTTTCCGTTGCCGATATGTGCACGGCGAACAACACGATCGCGATCGTTATCACCGGAAAGATGGCAAAGGGCATATCCAATCAATATAATATTTCGGCCCCAAGAACCGCATCTCTTCTGGATATCTTTGCAAGCGTTTGGCAAGGGATAATCCCCTACGGCGCACAGCTTCTTTTGATTGGTGGCTTGTCAAAACTTTCACCATTCGAGATAATCCCATACGCCTGGTATCCATTTGCGCTATTTGTCGCCGGCACCCTGGCAATCATCTTCAAATTCCCAAGGGAGAAAACACATATGTCATCCTGAGGGACTGCAAGGAACGAAGCCTGCCTGCCGGCCAGGCAGGGATCCCGTGTGCTCACTTTACTCTTTCTGGGTAGCATCCTGGGGAGAAAGACGAGCATTTGGGGAGCAAATGGGGAGCAAAGACGAGCAAAGATGAGCAAAAAGGCGCATTTTAGACCGATTCTCCCCACAGTTTTGCCCCATGGGGAGCATCTGGGGAGCATCTGGGGAGCAATGAGGAGCAATGGGTAGGAATGGGTAGCAGCTCTTGGAGAGTGTAAAATCTTACAATATTCTTTCTTCTTCTTTGGACAAAAGAAACTTCATTTCCCGCTCAAGATCCTTTTCAGAATATCTCTGGTGCTCAGAGATATCGAGAAACTCAAACACATACGGATCCTTCACCACATCTTCTGCCTTTTCAATCAGTTGTCCTTTTTGGGATAATTTATATACGCCTTTTTTATCCCTGCTTAAAGCAATCCTCTCAAATAAACCGCTGTTTCTCTGGCGCTTAAGTTCACGTACAGACCAATTTTCATTGACGCACTGTTTTTCATAGAAAGAACGGGCCAAATTATCAGATATAGACAAAATTTCTGCATAATGAGACCAGCTTAATTTGCCAGACAGTGTCTGGCATTTTTCATATTTCAACTAGTTATGTCTGATTTTTTGCAATTTTGAAATTTCGGAAAGGGAATGGGGAGCTAGGTTAAAAAAACATAAAAAGCCCCAAATCATTTTTTAGGCAATGAGCCGGCTAATATATTATTCACGATCCCCTTAATCTCATCACTGAAATCCTGCGCCAGTATCCACTCAAGGTAATCGCGATTATTTTCTGCAACTTCTTTTAAGGGTGTGCCTCTTAGTCTGCCAAAGTTGATGACGGCTTCGCTGTGGCTCCAGATAAATTTACCCTCTTGGTCTATGAAGTTGGGGGATTTCTGACAGCAATATTCCTGAAGGGCCCCGGCATCTCCGGACAAATTATGCTCACCGACCTGCTTTAAAAAAACCTCAGCCGTGGCCTTGGAATCCCCCGCAGATGAATGGGCCTCTTTATGAAATCGTCCAAGATAGTATGTAACCGCGGAGGACAAACCATGGTCGACGTTTTTGTTATATATTTTCATAACATCAATGACCTTTGCATCCTTGCCAAAATCTTCCACCCCAACCCTCCCAAATTCCTTTTTGAGTATTGGCAAATCGTATTGATCAATATTAAACCCCGACAGGTCACAGTCTTCAAGTTTGTCAGCTATCTGAGGGGCCACATCCTTGAACAACGGCCAATCCTTTGCCATCTCATCGGTTATTCCATGCACATCGGTGGTCTCTTTGGGAATCTTAATCCCGGGATTAATAAATATCTCCTCTGTCGGCTGAATATTACCGCCCGCATCTATGATGGTAATACCGATGGAGACGATCCTTGCGCTCTCAACGTCGAAACCCGTCGTTTCAAGATCAATTACGGCCAGCGGCCTTTTGAGATTTAGGGACATATTATTTACTCCTCATCTTTACGTTTCGAAAGCGAAACCTTTTTGAATGTCTCCACCTTGATAAATTCCTTCAGCTTCGCCGGAAGATTTTGATACCACTTGTTATCTTTGGCAAGTTTTCTTATTGTATATGAACTTAAATCGAAAAGATCGTCCCGCAATCCCGCACTGTCAATCTGTTCCTCAAATTGCTGTCGAAGGTCATCACCGCTTTTCGGATATTCAACCTCGATATCATCTTTTATATTAAGCACCTTGTCAGAGCCGTAGAGACGATCAACTTTTTCTGCCGCGGCCCTCGCGATGGCCGCTTCCGCGATCTTATCCTGTTCGACATCGATCTGTTTGATTTCAGTCTTAAGCTCCTTCTTCTTTGCATCCAAAGAGGCGTACTTATTGACCAGCGTCACGCCCTCTTCCTTCAGATATTCATTCGCGGGCAGCGTGTCCGTCTTGAATTTATGCGCGAAGAGCGGACAGATATCCTGATAATCGCACCAACGGCAAAGCGCGGATTCGTTGGGAGGATAATCCTCGGCCGCCTCAACGGTATCTATCAAAGCGATGGTGTTCTGACGCAATTCATCCAGCTCGGCCCTCGTTCTGGTTGACCGCATCTCCTTGTCGAAGGTTACATAGTGCCAGACCAGATCAACCACCTGCACATCCTTGGGCCACGTCTGACGCACGGCCATCTCGTACAGGGCCAACTGCCTGTCACTGTCAAGATGCGCCTGATCGGGAATACTGTTGGAGGTCTTGTAATCGTGGATTTCGTAGTGACCATCTTCGGTCTCCATCAGACGATCGATAAATCCCTGCACGCGATATTTGCCGACGTCGTCAAGATCAACAACCACCCTTTTCTCAACACCCAAAACACGCCCCTCTTCAAAGGGATGATGGCGCTTGTAATAATCCTCGATGCATTTTAGCCCAATGTTTTTATAATCCTCCTGCGTGCGATCCGTGCGGACGATGATGATGTCATCATTCCAGTTTTTCGCCCATTCTTCATTGTAAAATGTTTTAAGCTCATCAAGTGTTGCGATTTTAAACTTCAGCTCCGCGTAAAGCTTTTCCATCGTGTCGTGAAAACGGCTGCCAAGAAATGCCTCAACGCCCTCCTTGCCCCCGCGTATCTTGTCGATGTAATGAAATTTGTAACTAAGCCTGCAGTTTTCAAACGATCCCAAACGAGAGTGGGAATATATTGGCATAAAAGCCTCCTACTTTAGCTCACAGCCCTTAGCAAACCATTTAAAATAATTGAATACCATTTTTCTGTCATCATCCTTTATGAGGAACATACCCCTTTTTTATTTCCGCATCAATCTTCATCTTCCATTTCCTTCAAATACTTTTTATATATTATATCCGCGGTTTCAGCCGTTCTGTTCGCTTCATAGTTTAAAAGTTCGGCATAAATTATAAGCGGATGGGCCAATGGGACATCTCCCACTTTTTTTGCTATTATATTTTGTGTAAATAATTTTAGAAACACAACCGGTCCATTCGGATCGGGAAATAATTTCAACTGTTTCATAAAATTTTCGTCAATTTGATCGGCAAAAAAAGCAACGTTCTCATCTCTATAGAAACGCGCCAACAGAAAGGCCGCCTGGGTGCCGGCCAAAGCGAACCTTGGAGTTTTGCCGCGAAAATAATCGGTTAACTTATTTATCAGCCAATCCACATCAGTCACCTGTGGTCTAAAGCATTTTGTTATCAGTTTTGGCCTTAAGGTGTTTTTATATCCCTGTACCCACATTGCGATAAGCTCTTTCTTTCGAACAAGTTTTGTATATTTGCCTTTTCCTAAAATGAAGCCCTGCGCCTTGACGGCCAGGGTTATTGCCTGAACGTCAAAGAGTTTTGCAGAGCCGGATCGGCCAACCCGTCCGCTGTATTTCAAACAGGCATGTTC
>CAZHVX010000153.1:0-5145 GCA_964536295.1 uncultured Pseudomonadota bacterium | reverse complement strand
GATCCAGAACTTATTGAAATTACTGGATCCCCGCTTTCGCGGGGATGACATAAAAAAAGAGTTTTTCAGAAACCAATTCGAACCTCAAAGATTCGATTGTTTAAATTTTATAGTAAGATTGCGCTAAAAAGACAAGGGATTAATTCTGAGGTTTTTTACTCGATCCAGACAATTGCCTCAATCTCAACGGAGACATCTTTCGGCAATCTAGCAACCTCAACACATGCCCTGGCGGGTTTATGATCCGTAAAAAATGAACCATACACCTCATTTACCACTCCAAAGTCATTCATGTCCTTCAAAAAGATTGATGTCTTGGCAACGTTGTTAAAAGTTAGCCCCTGAGATTCCAAAAGCGCCTTAAGATTATTTAAGACCAGTTGTGTTTGTTTCACAACATCACCATCAAATAATTGAAGCTCATTTGTATTTGGATCAATTGGGATCTGTCCCGAGCAAAACATTAAGTTTCCAACCCTGGTAGCTTGTGAATATGGCCCAACTGCCTTTGGAGCCTTATCTGTATTTATTTGTTTCATTTCTTACCCCTCCTTTTTGACAGGATTAACATGATTTCTTTTTTAATTTTAAAATAATCCTGTGAATCCTGTCGAAAAATTACTTTGAACTTTTTTCCATCCACACCTTCGTTATCTCAACAATTGTCTCGAAGGATTTTTCCATCGTTTCAACGCTAACCCATTCCATAACACTATGCATATTTTCAAAGCCGGCAAAAATATTTGTCGATAATAATCCTTTAAAGCAAAGCCTGCAACAATCATTTCCGCCACGGACACTATTCTTGCGCGGTTTCATGCCTATTCTCTCAACAGCCTCCATTGCATAGTCAACAACCCTCGGATCTTTATCCAATTCATATTTATAATTCAGATACATTTTTTCAATATCCAAATTAATCTTTGATTTTGGGAACTCCTTCTGCAATTCATCTTTAATGTTGCCAAGAAGCTTCTTTTGTTCCTCAATTCCATCAAGATCAAAATCCCTCATATACACGGTGGCATTTGCATTACTGACGGTTCCATTCATATCCTGAACCCACCATATCGGCTGACGGCCGTCACAGTTTTGCGGCCAACGTTCATCATTCATCCTTGCAACAAATTTTGAGATTATTTGAATTGCATTTATGTAGATATCCTTTCCGTAACCCGGGAAAGCGGGATATCCCTCCACACTCAATCTTCCCTTAAAACCGTTAAAACTTTCTATATCAATTTCACCCATTGCTGCGGCATCTATTGTATACGCAACATCTGCACCGATTGCACTCAATTCAAGAGCCTCTGCGCCGACGGTAATTTCCTCATCTGGCATTATCGCTATCCTTATCTTACCATGATGGATATCCTGATTCTCCGTTAGATGTTTTGCAAGTTGAACCAGAATAGATAAACCTGCCTTATCATCTCCACCCAAAAGAGTGGTTCCATCACTTGTGATAATCGTATGGCCAATACAATCCTTCAGAAGTGGCGCAACGGTTGCATTAAGCGTTAATTCAGGTTTGGCCGAATAGGTAATATCGCTTCCATCGTAGTTTTCAATAAGCCTTGCCTTAACATTTTCACCGGAGGCCTCCTCCGCTGTATCAAGGTGTGATAGAAACGCAATTATTGGAACCTTTCCCTTGGCCGGATTTCCATCCGGAATATTTTCGGGAATGGTTGCAAAGATATAGGCCTGATCTGAAAGTTCTACATCCTTTATCCCAGCATTTTTCAAATCCTCCGCAACAACCTTAGCCAGCTCCATCTGTCCGGGAGTTGATGGAATTACCCCCATGTCCGGCTTTGATGCCGTGCTATAGGTTGTGTAATTCACAAAACGATCTACCATTTCTTTGTATTTCATTTTCCCTCCAATAAATTTTGGAACAGGATAAACGCCGATTAACGCTGATCAATTTAAGAGCTTTGGATTTTTGGTACGACACTACATTTAAGCAAAAAAACATCAGCGTTCATCAGCGTTCATCCTGTTTCGTAATATACATTGTAGACTTGTCAAAAATGGGTATAATTGTCAAAGCAATTTGAGGATAATTATTATGAAGCTGAAGACCGGTCTGGATACCCTGGCACTTGACACCCTAAATGACCAACGAATTGGAGTTCTGGCCCAGCCAGCCAGCATAAATGGCCTGGGAGACCATATCCTGGATATCCTTGCTGGAGCGGACCTAAATATCACAACACTATTCGGCCCTGAGCATGGGATTAAGGGAATCGCAGAGGATATGGAAGCGGTCAATCACTCGCAACCCGTAACTCGCAACCCGCAACGAGCCTACAGCCTTTATGGAACCTCATTTGAGTCCCTCAAACCCACATCTCAAATGTTTGAAAATTTGGACACATTGATCATTGATTTGCAGGATGTTGGAGCAAGATACTATACATATATATACACAATGGCGTTTTGCATGGAAACCGCTGCGCGTTGCAATAAAAAGGTTATCGTTTTGGATCGGCCAAATCCAATTAACGGTATCGACATTGAAGGTGAACTGATTACCAAAGGCTTCGAGTCATTTGTCGGATGGTATCCACTTCCTAATCGTCACGCCATGACAATTGGTGAACTTGCAAATTATTTTAATAAAAAATATAAAATCAATTGTGATCTTCAAGTAATTAAAATGAATGGATGGAACCGTGAAATGTATTTTGATGACACGAAACTTCCATGGGTCAACCCTTCCCCGAATATGAGATCACTTGATGCGGCTATTTTGTATCCAGGAATGTGCCTCCTTGAAGGAACAAACGTATCCGAGGGACGTGGAACGGACGCTCCATTCGAAAAAATAGGAGCACCGTGGATCAATGCCGAATATCTA
Organism: uncultured Pseudomonadota bacterium; assembly: GCA_964536295.1. Classification (GTDB taxonomy): domain Bacteria; phylum UBA10199; class UBA10199; order CAZHVX01; family CAZHVX01; genus CAZHVX01. Next base: position 2,279 of record CAZHVX010000153.1, on the reverse strand, counting down.
ATCAATAAAATGTTGGATTTGAAACTTCCGGGAATAAAGTACAATTCATTACACTTCACCCCAAATTCTAGAAAATTTGCGGAGCAAAAATGCAGCGGAATTCATTTTGAGATTACGGATCGAAATGAATTTAGACCATACCTCACCGGACTTGCACTTATCTGGGCCATAGCTACCTCGTACAAGGAATTTAAATGGAGAAGTGAAACATACGAGTTTGTAGAGGATATCCCAGCCATTGACCTTCTTACGGGATCGAATGAATTTAGAAAGCTGGTTGATGACAAGGTGTCTTGGAGTGAAATTAAAAAACTCGCCACCTATACACCAGAAAATTTTCTTGATGAGAGGGAGAGATATTTACTATATACCTGAGAGCGCAGAGAGGTTAACGCAGAGAATCGAGAGGCCTCTGAGATCGCTGAGATTTATTATGTTTGTATTGATTCAGAGAAAATCCTCAGCGGCCTCAGCGGTCTCAGCACACTCTGCGTTTAGCTTCTCTGCGAACTCTATGTGCTCTATGGTTTAAAAAAATGACCTATCCATCTTACATAAATTTACTCAAATCGGGTGAACTTGCAAAGCGGGTTGGAATTGCATATCGTGCAATGAAAAGCTGCAAACTTTGCCCACGTGAATGCGGAGTAAATCGCCTAAATGACGAACTTGGCTTTTGCAAAAGCGGAAAAATCGCAAAGGTTGCAAGCGCCAACCTTCACCACGGCGAAGAGCCCCCAATCTCCGGAACAAAGGGACCCGCCCGCCACGCGAGCCTGCGCCTCGCAGGCGACCCGTCCGCCTCGGCTCTGCCGAAGGCGTGCCGGGCGGGGGCGGGCGGGTCCGGCACCATCTTCTTTGCTAACTGCAATCTTGGATGTAAATTTTGCCAAAATTACCCCATTAGCCATCTTGGAAATGGGAAAAACACTACCCCAAATGAATTGGCATCCATGATGCTTAAACTTCAAAAAAGGGGTGCCCATAACATTAACCTGGTAACCCCATCACATGTAATCCCCCAATTCCTGGCAGGGCTCCTAATTGCGGCTAAAAAGGGACTGAACGTCCCTATAGTCTATAATTCAAGTGGCTATGACGCCATGGGGACACTGGACCTCCTAGACGGTATCGTAGACATCTACATGCCCGATATTAAGTACTCAAGTGATGTATCTGCAAAGAACCTTTCAAATGCTGAAAACTACTGTAAAATCAACAGATTAGCCCTCACCGAGATGTTCAGACAGGTTGGTGTCCTGAGGTGTTCGGATGACGGGATAGCCACACGGGGCCTATTGATCCGCCATTTAATTTTACCAAATGATCTTGCAGGATCGGCTAAGTGTTTTGAATTTATTAGTAAAAATCTTGGTCACGATATTCCTGTAAACCTTATGAGCCAATATTTCCCTGCATTTAAGGCCGAAAATGACCCCATTTTGGGTCGACAAATCACCACTGAAGAATTCCAAAAAGCCAAAAAAGTCCTGTTAAAACAAGGCCTTAATAGCGGCTGGATTCAGGAAATATAGCAATCCCAAACAAAACAACATTTTTCATACAAATGGCCCGTATATTGCAATTTCTTACTTCTATACCCATTTAGGGATTACGCAGAGCGTCTTGACAATTAGAATGAATAGTGGTTTAAGGCGCATCCTACTCAAAAAAGGGGAGTTTGAGGATGAAAAGAATAAAATTCATAATAGCAATCATGGCAATCGCTGGTTTTATGTTTGTTGGAAAGCCATTCATCGAGGCGAATACAAGTGATTACGGATATGCATCTATTATAAATGGCGCATCGGAGAAATACGGCGTACCGGCCGCACTCATCGCTGCGATTATCAAAGCAGAATCCAATTTTAACCCAAGGGCCAGATCTCATCGTGGAGCTATCGGCCTTATGCAGATCGATCCTGCTACAAGAGAGCATTTAAGATTGTACAAGCCCTACGACCCTAAAGCTAATGTTTCAGCTGGTACAAAATATTTCAGCTACCTTTTAAAAATCTTTGACGGTGACGTTAAGCTTGCCCTGGCCGCCTACAATGCCGGTCCGGGAAATGTCAGGAAGTATGGCGATGTTCCACCATTTCCACAGACACAGAACTACATTCCAAAGGTTCTAAAATATTACTCCGAATTCAGCGGCGTCGACGCCTAGACAACACAATCCCAACATATTGATCGTTTTTCCAATATGTCGAAAACTAAAGCAGTTTGGGGAATCGGTTTCGCTACGCCGGTTTTACTTCAGCCAGCGTCTGAGCCGC
>CAZHVX010000152.1:0-5165 GCA_964536295.1 uncultured Pseudomonadota bacterium | reverse complement strand
GAACTAAACGGACTTAACGAACTTAACGAACTAAACGGACGTAACGAACCAAACGGACGTAACGAACTAAACGGACTTAACGAACTTAACGAACTAAACGGACGTAACGAACCAAACGAACTTAACGAACCAAACGAACCAAACGGACGTAACGAACTTAACGAACTAAACGGACTTAACGGTCATGCATTCAAATTTTGTACATCTTCATACACACAGCTATTACAGCCTCCTGGATGGAGCCCTGCCTGTTGATGTGATATGTAATAAGGCCAAAGAGTATAAGATGCCATCTGTTGCATTAACGGACCATGGTAATCTCTTTGGCGCGGTTGAATTCTATCAGAAGGCAATGGCAAGTGGGGTAAAACCCATTATCGGTTGTGAGGTGTATATCCTTAACAAAGGAGATCGAAGGGAAAAGGTCCCTTATAGGGATGGTCAGGGCCTTTGTCATCTAACATTATTGGTCAAAAATCATAAGGGATATCAAAATTTATCCAAATTAATTACTTCAGGTTATTTGGAGGGTTTCTATTATAAACCACGAATAGATAAAGAGATTTTAGAGCAGCATTGTGAAGGATTGATTGCCCTGAGCGCCTGTTTTAAAGGGGAGGTCCCCGGACTTTTTAAAAAGGGTCTAGACAATGAAGCGCGGAAGGCGGCCGAGTATTATTCGTCATTGTTCGGTCAAAGTAGATTTTATCTTGAAATAATGCGTCATGGTCTTGAGGGCCAGGATGAGGTAAATGACAAGTTGTTAAGCCTATCTAAAGAGCTCGGGATTCCCGTTGTTGCCACTAATGACAGCCATTACAGATCAAAGGATGATGCCGAGGCGCAGGATGCGTTGATTTGCATTCAGACGGGAAAGCTTTTGGAGGATACGGATAGATTAAAGATGGAGGGGAGCGAATTTTATTTTAAATCCCCCGAAGCAATGAAGTTGCTCTTTGAGGATATTCCAGAGGCGATTGATAACACGGTCGAAATTGCACAGCGGTGTAATTTTGAGTTCGATTTTAAAACCTATCATTTTCCGCACTTCACGGCACCGGAGGGTAAGGATCTTGCTACATACCTTGAGGAATCTACAATCGAAGGACTCAATAAACGTTGGTCCCTCATACAAAGCCACAACAAAAACAAAAACGAAAATGAATTGAAAGAATTCTATATGAGCCGCATTAAGCGGGAACTGGATCTTATTAAATCCATGGGCTTTGCAGGATACTTCCTTATCGTGGCCGATTTCATCGGCTATGCGAAGAAAAGCGATATCCCGGTTGGTCCTGGACGAGGATCTGCCGCAGGATCCTTGGTTGCATATTGTTTGGGAATAACAAATATCGATCCAATGCCATATCATCTTCTTTTCGAAAGATTTCTAAACCCAGAGCGTATCAGCATGCCCGATATGGATATAGATTTTTGCATGCGCCAAAGGGATAAGGTTATTCAATACGTTAGTGAAAAATACGGCAACGTTTCTCAGATCATTACATTCGGAAAAATGAAGGCGCGCGCCGTTGTGCGCGATGTCGGCCGTGTGTTGAATATGAGTTACAGTGACGTTGATCGAATAGCAAAGCTGATTCCGAATACGTTAGGTATTACCTTGGATGTGGCACTTAAGGTTGAACCCCAATTAAAGGACGCTCAAAAGAAGGACCCTTGCGTTGAAAGACTTCTTGCAATTGCTAGAAAATTAGAGGGTTTCCCAAGGCACGCATCAACGCACGCTGCGGGCGTTGTGATGGCGGATCAACCACTTGTAAATTTTCTTCCACTCTACAAGGGGCAAAACGACGAAATTGTAACGCAGTTCGATATGAAAAATGTCGAGAAGATCGGTTTGATCAAATTCGACTTCCTTGGTTTGAAAACATTGACAGTTATCGATGATGCTTTGAAGATAGTTAAAAGAACTCGCAACCAGGATCTTAACATCGAAGATATTCCAATGGATGATGAAAATGTTTATAAACAACTTTCATTGGGTAATACAGCGGGGGTCTTCCAACTTGAAAGTTCCGGGATGACGGACCTCGTCATGCGATTAAAACCAAACCTTTTTGAGGACATTGTCGCCTTGGTTGCTCTTTTTAGACCCGGACCACTTGGCAGTGGAATGGTTGATGATTTTATCGCCCGTAAACATGGTCAGGTTGCAATTGAATATATTATTCCTGAGCTGGAGGAGATCCTAAAAGATACTTACGGCGTTATCGTCTACCAGGAACAGGTTATGCAGATTGCTTCTAAGCTTGCCAACTATACACTCGGCGATGCCGACATTTTGCGCCGCGCAATGGGTAAGAAAAATATCGATGAGATGGATGAACAGAAGGAAAAGTTTTTGGCCGGATCAAAAAAGAACAAACTTCCCCCTGTAAAGGCAGCGATGATCTTTGATCTGATGGCAAAATTTGCCGAGTACGGATTTAATAAATCGCACAGCGCGGCATATGCTCTGGTTGCTTATCAAACCGCGTATTTAAAGACATACTTTATAACCGAATATATGGCGGCACTCTTAAGCTGCGAAATGGGGAATACAGACAAGATCATAACATATATTAATGATTGTCAGGGACATGATATTCAAGTATTGCCCCCAGATGTAAACGAAAGCTATAGGCATTTTTCGGTGGTTGAGGATAAAAAAATCCGCTTTGGTTTGGCCGCTGTCAAGAACGTAGGTGATGCGGCAATAGAATCAATTGTTCAGGTAAGAAAAGAAGGTGGCGCATTCATAGACTTCTTCGATTTCTGCGAACGAGTCGATTCCAGAAGGGTAAATAAACGTGTAATTGAGAACCTAATTAAGTGCGGAGCCTTTGATTCTTTGAAGGCAGGCCGTCACCAACTGATGGAGGCTATGAATTCTGCAATGGACATGGCCGCAAAGAATCAGCGTGATCGCGAAAGTGGTCAAACAAGTATGTTTGGCGCATTTCAAAATACAGATGCATCAGGCGTTAATCAAAATCTTCCTGAAGTTGATCCATGGCCAGAAAATAAAACCTTAACCTTTGAAAAGGAATCGTTGGGATTTTATATTACCGGTCATCCATTGGCCCAATTCGAAAAACTCATAGCCCAATACGCAAACGTTGATACGGTCAGTGTAATGGGTATAGGGGACAAAGCTGAGGTGCGGATTGGTGGTGTGGTTTCAAAACAACGCGAAATTACGACAAAGAAGGGTGACAGAATGGCCTTCGTCACACTTGAGGATCTAAAGGGCTTTATTGAGGTTGTGGTTTTCCCAGAGGCATACAAAAAAGGTTTTGATGCACTACGTAGTGATAAACCAATTTTTGTTATAGGAAATACGGATTCAAATGAAGAAACAGTTAAAATCATTGCAGATGATATTATGCTAATACACGATATGGCATCCAAATTAACTAAAAGTATTCATTTGCATCTATCTGCGCCTGAAATTGATTCAAAACATTTGCAACAACTAAAGCAGATCTTGGGAAGACATGGCGGGGAGTGCAGTGCCTATCTGCATATATCTATTCCAGATAAAAGCGAAACTATAATGAGCCTTCCGGAGAATTTAAAAGTTGCGCCATCATTGCAGCTTGTGGCGGAGGTAGAAAAACTTTTCGGACATAATGTTATAAAATTTGAATCGAAGGAAGTTTCGCCATCCGCTGGCCTGGCTAGGGGAGCAAGGCTTGAGAGATTTCGCAAAACATAGTTTTTTCACCGCGGGGATCGCTGAGATCGCTAATATTATGTCATTCTGACCCCGCCACCACGCCATGCGGCATGGCATGGTGCGGCGGGGGAAGAATCCAGAGTGTTCAATCTGGATCCTTCGCTATCTCTCAGGATGACATAAAATAATCTGCGATCTCAGCGATCCCCGCGGCAAAAATTAAATATATGACACTAAAAAAAATCACACCAATCGTCGAGAAGACAATCCTTGTAGGCATCAGGTACAAGGGAGAACCAAAGAATAAGATGGAAGAATCTCTTAATGAGTTGGCTCGCCTTGTTGATACCGCCGGTGGCATTGTTGAAAAAAAGGTCTGGCAGGATATATCAAGACCCAATCCAACAACATTTATAGGTTCAGGGAAGGCAGAAGAGATTGGGGAGCTTCTTAAAGACTCCGACATTAAATTAGTTGTATTTGATGAGGAACTAAGCGCCGCGCAGAATCGAAATCTTGAAAAGATATGGGGTGTAAAGGTCGTAGATAGAACCGCTGTTATTCTGGATATCTTTGCAAAGAGGGCCAGGACAAAGGCGGCTTGTCTGCAAGTTGAACTGGCTCAGCTTGAATACATAAAGCCCCGACTTGTTGGTATGTGGGATCACTTCAACAAACAGGTCGGTGGTATCGGTGTCAGGGGGCCTGGAGAAACACAGCTGGAAGTTGATAGGCGAGGGATAAAAGACAGAGTCGTTTTTTTAAAAAAACAACTTGAGAAGGTAAGTTCACATCGTGACATTCATCATATCAGACGTGAAAAAATTCCTATACCGATAATATCCCTTGTTGGATATACCAACTCCGGCAAATCTACGTTAATGAACACTTTGACAAATGCTGGTGTTCTGGTGGAAGATAAATTATTTGCCACACTTGACACCACGGTTCGCAAATTGCGATTAAAAAGTGGCAGAGAGGTTTTGATTGCCGACACCGTTGGTTTCATAAAGAAACTTCCTCATCAACTTGTGGAATCATTTAGAGCAACCTTTGATGAAATTCAGTGTTCACAAATGTTGCTTCACATAGTTGACGCATCAAGTGAATCCTCGAAAGAAAATTTCAATGTTGTGAGGAATGTCTTGGAAGAGGTTAATCTGAAGGATAAACCTATGCTGACAGTGTGGAACAAATCGGATCTGTTAGAGCACACGCATCCATCGGATGAGCATAACGTTTACATATCTGCGCTAAAGAAGGATGGGATTGAGGCGCTAATCAATAAAATTGAAGAAATTTTAAGAAAAAATTTCACAAGAGTAAAGCTCCTATTGCCTCACACGGCCGGTGATATATTATCCAACCTCTATAAAATAAGCCATATCTGGAGCGTTGAGCATCAGGACAATGGTGTTCTAGTAGATGTCGAACTCTATCAAAAATACGCCGGGAAATATAAGCAGTATATCGTATAGTGGGGTCA
>CAZHVX010000151.1:0-5169 GCA_964536295.1 uncultured Pseudomonadota bacterium | reverse complement strand
TCATCCTCAGAGTAATCTACTTGTCCGTCATCCTGAGTATTCGCCGCCAAGGCGGATACGAAGGATCCCCCTTGAACAATCGCTCCCTCTGGATTCTTCGCGGAGTTTATCCTGAGCAAATGTAAGTGAGTCGAAGGGCTCAGAATGACGTCACTGGTCACATTATAAGCTAAAGGATCAGATGGGTTAATATCGGATGAGTTAATAACTCCATCGCTGTCGACATCATTGTAATCAAAATTGAACTCTTCATTCGAATCGCAGGCATCACCGGCATAATCGAAATCTGCATTTGATTGTGAAGGATTGAAATATGCTACTGCCTTATCTACGGCCAAGGCAGCCCCGGCCCTGCAATTATCGCAATCATCATAAATTCCGTCATTATCAAGATCATCCGCACCACAATCCACCGTATTTAGCGGAGGCATATCGCCAATGCTGACAACAATATTATTGTTTTCATCGATATCCAGATCGTTGCCACCAAAATCGGTTGCGAGAACCTTATTAACCTTTAATGCCTGGATTGAAAATGCGTCTGCCGCAAAGGCACCCGATGGGATACCGTTTTCACCGACTCCAAAGAGGATGTAGGCATAGACATCACCATCGTAAGCCTTCTGATCAAGGACAATTAGATCAATTATACCATCATCATTAAAATTACCCTTCTTGATAGAGACAAGTTGTGGATCCAACTCTAAACCATTGATCAAGGTTGGAATGGCGTAGTGGTCAAATTCATATGTATCTTTGCAGATACCAGCTTCATCCTTAACCTTCTTCATTATCGTTACCCATTTCGTATATTCCTTTGGATATTGATCAAGATCAAAGATAGCCGTCTTTTGAGCACCCTGCACCATATCAGGACGCTTCCAGATTAGCGCCAAATCTGGACAGGCATCGGCTGTAAATTGGCCGTCTATTACCTTATATGGACCGAAGCCGTGGATAATCTGATCGCCAATGCGGGGTAACTCGACAGGGATACCATGAGCAATTGGTCCGCCTTCATCCTCCGGACGATATTCAACGCGCTTCAGATGATATTCGAATTTTTCAACATCAAGCTCGCCATTTTCGGCATAAAGTGTTGAAGCATTAACGGCAACAATAACATCCTTGCCATATGGAATTAAATCGGTTGGTGCGTGGCCGATTGGAAGCCTTGACTGGTTTGCAAATTGAAAACCCAATTCACCATCTGCCCAACTCTTTTTGTCTCCAACGTAAAATGTAACAAATCCTTCTCTTATCCTTTTATTATACCAGCCCTCACTTGCAACAATAATGTCTGCCACATTTTCTTTTCCGCCGGCCTCATACGCAGGATTGATATTTGTAGAAACAATATCCGTTGAATTCTTTACGGTGAGATCCAAATTATTCAATTTTTGTTCATCAACTTTCCATGTATTATCTGGCTCAGCAATTACTGGATATTCTAGAACCCCATCCAGATAGATGTTTTCATTTAAAAAATGATCCTGCGAATTTACTGTTCCAATAAAATGAACCAACTGTTCACCATCTTTTTCTTCGAATTTTAGATACAGCAGTGGATTATTAAAAAAGGCCTCTACAACTCCTTTAAAAGCAACGACAAAACCATCTATAGAGTCCTCATTCATAATTTTTGTAGCAACATATGCACCACCGGCAGGAGAAGTGAGAATAGTGGGAAAAGTTGTATAGGGCTCAGCCGGATCACCAACTAAACTCAAATCTGGCAATATACCACCCATCAGGACCTGTCTGGCAGGTTTTATGGTGAGATTTTGTTTATATTCTGCAATAAATTTCCCTGGAACCGCAAATGTATCTGCAACATTGATCGGGAATTCTTCACCATCAAAATTTGCCGGAAAAGCACCCTGTCCAAACATCATGGATGGATCCAATGTTTGTGGATGGTTGAAGAAAAGCACATTTGTAGACTGGAATTCGCCATCAACCTGCATCTCTATTGGATCCAGATAAACTGCCTCGCCGGCTACCGCATTGTATGCGTAGAGCAAGGCAATCAACATCAGGATCATCAGTTTTATTGCATTTTTTAATCTCATCATATGGCACCTCTGTTTTTTACAAACCACCTTATATATTGATATTAAGCACAATGTGTGCCAAAAGGTGCCTTTCAGTAAAAAACGCGTATCTTGTTGTAAATATTGAGGGTTTTTATAGGTGGGTCGGTTAATAATTAATATTAGCCCTATCAATTTGATAATATTGACGATAATGATGTGTCAAAATAGAACAAACTTCCTTGATATTATTTGACTAATCCAAATCACTACGCAAGCTTTTCATGCACCGTCTGTCATCCTGAATTTGCCGCAGGCGAATGAAGGATCCAGCTAACTTCACTGGATTCTTCGTCCGCCTATGGCGGACTCAGAATGACACACCCTTGTTCTGAAGATTACTTGTTTAGCTGAAATGTGTCGTGGAGGATGTTGACTGCGCGATGTGCGCACTTTGCATCAACAATAATTGAAACTTTTATCTCTGAGGTTGAAATCATCTGTATTGCGATCTTTTCCTTGGCAAGGCAATCAAAGATTTTTGATGCGATTCCGGCATGAGATTTCATACCGACACCAACCACCGAAACCTTTGCAATATTTCCCGCTGCTTCTATCTTTTCGGCACCCGCAAGGTTGGCCGCACTATCCGCTATCTGCATCGCCTTCTTAAGATCATCTTTCAAACAGGTAAATGTAAGGTCAATGAAACCGTCCGCTGAAACGTTCTGCACGATCATGTCCACGTTAATGCCCGCATTTGCAATCGGTGCAAAGAGTTTGGCCACCGCGCCAACTTCATCCAGAATTTTTCTGATCGCAACCTTTGCCTCATTTTCCGTCAATGCAATCGCAGAAACCAAAATATCTTCCATCGATTTTTCTTCTTTGACAAGCCACGTTCCATCGTTGTTTGTAAGAGATGACCTTGCATGAATTGGAATGTTATATTTTGCCGCAAGTTGAACCGATCTGGATTCTAAAACCTTTGCACCTGCCCCGGCAATCTCCAGCATCTCTTCGTAGGAAATCCTATCGATCTTTTTTGCCGATGGGCATATCTTCGGATCAGCCGTATAGACGCCTTCTACATCGGAGTATATCTCGCAATAATCTGCATTAAGCGCAGCCGCTAACGCAACTGCGGATATGTCAGAACCCCCACGGCCGATGGTTGTAACATCTCCATCTTCATTGATCCCCTGAAATCCCGCAACTATAGGTATAACATCATTTTCAATATCTTTTTTAATTCGATCGCACTCGATACACTTGATTCGGGATCTTCTGTAACCACCATCCGTTATTATTCCGGCCTGCAAACCGGTATAGGATCTGGCCCTACAACCAAGTTTATTGATAGCGATGGCAAGCAACGCTATTGAGGCATGCTCACCCGTCGCAAGTAATGCGTCAACCTCTCGATCCAGGGGTTCTTCGGATATCTGATGCGCCATCTGGATGAGCCGATCCGTCTCACCCTGCATCGCAGATAAAACCACGACAACCCTGTTACCGGCCTGGCGCGCTTCTAGAACACGTCTGGCGACGTTGAGGATGCGATCCACATCCTTAACCGATGATCCGCCATATTTTTGAACTATTATTACCATGATATTATTTTGACAGGATTAACAGGATTGTTTTTATTCAAAAAGAAATCCAGTTAATCCTGTCGAATTAAACAACACCCCCACCTTAATCCTCCCCCCTCAAGGGGGAGGAAATTAGCCTCGGAAACGGCCTCGCACGATACGGGACTCACAATGACATACTAGATCAAACAATACTCATCACAGCTTCACGTGCAAGTTCTGACAATGTTGGATGCGCGTGAACCGTTTTTGATATTGCATCGATTGTTAATTTATTTTTCATGGCAAGCGCAAACTCAGCGCCCATCGACGTTGCCTCTTCACCGATGATATGCGCACCTAAAATATATTTATTCGTATCAACATACAAAGCTATTTGTCCTTCTAATTCACCATCACAATGAGCCTTTCCATTTGCCCTAAATGGAACCTTTGCCGTCTTATACTCCAAACCCTTCTCTTGAATCTCTGACTCCGTCATCCCAACCACCAGCATTTCGGGGCATGTAAAGATCGGGGATGGAATAACCGAGTAATCGGTTTTAATATTCTTCCCCAAAATATTTTCAACAACAACCTCGCCATCATAATCGGCTAGATGTGCCAACATCAAACCACCCTTAACGTCGCCAATGGCGTAGATATGCGGGATACTGCTCTGTAGATATTCATTGACCTTGATGGCCCCGTTTTCGACCTCTAATCCTACATTTTCCAAGCCAAATCCATCAAGGTTAGGCTTTCTACCGACTGCAACCAAAACCTTTGAGGCCAAAATTGTTTCACCATTATTAAGTTTCACCTCGACATTTCTTCCGCTAACCTTGGTGCTCTCAACCATCGTATCAAGATGAACACTTATCTGTTTTTTCTTGTAAACCCTATGGAGATATTTGCTGACCGACAAATCAACCTGAGGTAGAAGATTCTTGGTAGCCTCAACAATTGTAACCTTCGAGCCCAATTGATTAAATAGTGATGCAAACTCGCACCCTATCACGCCGCCGCCTATAATTAGAAGATGCTCGGGAAGCTCTTTTATATTCAGCATCTCCGTGCTTGATAAAATATATTCCCTATCGACCTTGATGTTTGGAAGCTCGGACCAAACCGAGCCGGTAGCAATGATAATTTTTTCAGCCTCTATCTCTTCATCACCAACCTGGATCCTGTGACTGTCCAAAAATTTTGCCTCGCAATATTTTATATCGATTTTTATCTGTTTAAAATATTGCTGAAGTCCCTTACAAAGTGTTTGAACAATATTATTTTTCCGTTCAACTATTGCATTAATATCCGCCGAAATTTCGCCATCTAGCTTAAGGCCAAATTCGGAGGCTCTCCTGGTTTTTTCTAAAACCTTACCGCAGGCAATCATCGCCTTTGTGGGCATACACCCTATGTTAAGGCACGTCCCGCCAAGATGCTCTTTCTCTATTAGAACCGTTTTCAAGCCATTCTTTTTCGCATGCTCGGCGGCAGTTGCTCCACCCGGACCTCCACCAATTATCGCTACTTGATATTTTTCCATAACTCCTCTG
>CAZHVX010000150.1:0-5190 GCA_964536295.1 uncultured Pseudomonadota bacterium | reverse complement strand
ACGAGGTTGCCTATGTTCATACAAAGGCCTACATAAAAGAGGTTGCTGCAACCAAGGGAAACAGTATCTATCTTGATCCTGACACATCAACATCCCCTGAAAGTTATGATGCCGCATTGTTGGCCGTCGGGGGTGGAATCGTTCTCACCGAAAATGTGGTAGGGGGGAAATGTAAAAATGGTTTTGCCTTTTTAAGACCTCCGGGGCATCACGCAGAGGCCGATACAGCGATGGGTTTCTGCCTTTTCAATAACATTGTGATAGCGGCGGAGCACGCCATTAAAAAACTTGGAGTCGGACGTATTGCAATCATCGATTTTGATGTCCATCATGGGAATGGGACCCAAAATCATTTTTATAAACGAAACGATGTTTTGTATATTTCTTCTCACCGATCTCATTTTTATCCGGGGAGCGGACATGAAAATGAAAGGGGGGATGGGGACGGTTATGGTTACACCCTAAATGTGCCCCTCTCAGGGGGAACAGATGATGAAATATTAATGGATAAGTATAAAACGCTGGTATTCCCGGCGCTGGATAAGTTTCGTCCCGAGTTGATCCTTGTCTCAGCTGGGTACGATGCCCATTCAATGGATCCGCTGGGTGGAATGAATATTTCGACGGATTGTTATAGGTGGCTCAGTCGGGAGCTTATTTGCATTGCCAAAAAATGCTGTGATGGTAAAATCGCGTTTTTTTTAGAGGGTGGTTATAATCTCGCGGCCCTCAAAGAGGGGGTCGGGGTTACTTTGGATGAACTGATTAATGCTTGAATCGCGATTTTAAAAAGGGGTTATTATGAAAAAGTATTTATCACTGATATTAATCTTGGGAATTGCTATGACAGCATGCTCAAAGAAAGAAAAGGAGGCTGAGATGACGGATGTGAAAACAAGCACGACGACAAATTGGGTAGAACCAACAGAACCAAATGTTGATGTGGATAAAAAATACACGGCATTAATCAAGACAAATAAGGGAACCATAACCTGTGAGCTTTATCCCAAGGAAGCGCCGTTGTCGGTGACCAATTTCAAATATCTGGCCGAGGGTGGATATTATAATGGGCTTACGTTTCATCGTGTCGTTCCAGATTTTGTGATCCAGGGTGGAGATCCAACGGGTACGGGTTCTGGAGGCCCGGGATATACAATCAAGGCCGAAATCAGTCTTCCACATAAAGAAGGTGCGCTAGCTTGGGCCAGGACGGGGGATCAGATTAATCCGGAGAGACGTTCATCGGGTTCGCAATTCTACATCACATATAAAGCCACGCCATTTTTGGATGGGCAATATACCGTGTTTGGTCAGACAATCGATGGTATGGATGTCGTGAATAAGATTCAACAAGGAGATATCATTGAGTCGATTGAAGTTAAAGTTGAGTAATTGTGATTTTAGACACGCGGATCAAACGCTGATCTGCCACACGGATCAAACGCCGATCCTATATAATAAAAGATCCGCGTTGGATCTGCGTGGCGGATCTGCGTGAATCAGCGTTTCAGATATCCTCATCAAAAAAATCTACGGCGCGGTCGTTTTCTTTTTGTGACGCAGCTTCTTCTTTAATGCTCTCTTTACGCTCGTATGGGCAGGATCCGCCGGTTAGCGTGGCAATGTTTTCCATGTCCAGTCCCTTGGGCGCTTCAAAGTCCTTAGCTTCCCAATCTTTTGTTACCTCTTGCATGAATTCCAAAAAAATGGGGGCTGCGGTTCTTCCACCAGCTTCATTTTTGCCAATAGGCTTGATGTTGTCATAGCCGATCCAGATACCTGCAACAAGATCCGGCACAAAACCGATGAACCACGCATCGGTTTCATCATTTGTAGTTCCTGTTTTGCCGGCAACAGGCTTTCCAAGCTCTTTCGCCCTGTGCCCTGTGCCATTTTGAACGACATTTTTTAGCATCTCAACCATCAGATACGAGGTTTGAGGAGATATGATGTAATTTTCAGGTATGGATGGTCCATATAGGATATTGATTTCATCCTTATACAAATGAATTTCATCTTCGATTATATTTTTCTGTTGGCTCAAGAATAATTTCTGATTAAGGGAAGAGATCGGAACCTCATATTCTGCAAGTAGTTCCTTGATTTCATCTGCAACCTCAGGAGATGTATCTGAACTTGCAAAATTATCCTTTGCTTCAAGGTTTGGTGTGTATTCCTCTAATATTGTTCCATCATGATCTTCAATTTTAGTAATATAAATTGGATTGGGGCGCATTCCCTTATTTGCAAATACGCTGTATGCATTAACCATCTCATTCAAATATGCAGCGTTTGACCCCAATGCCATAGAAAGATACTTATCTATTGGAGTGGTTAGACCAAGCTTTCTGACATATGCAGTTACGTAATTTATCCCGATATCGTTTGCTACTTTAACGGTTGGTACATTTCGGGAGTGGGTTAGGGAATTTAAGAAAGTTGTATCTCCAACAAATTTGTCCCCATAATTTTTAGGTTTCCAATATTCTCCTTCATCAACTGGATAAACAATAGGGGAATCAACCAGCGTTGTCTCGAATGTGTAACCTTTGTCCAGTGCGGCCGCATAAACAAAGGGTTTCCAAAGGGAGCCGGTTTGTCTTAGGGCCTGGGTAGTTCTGTTAAATTCACTTTTTGCAAAATCATAACCGCCAATCATAACCCTAACAAGGCCCGTGTGTGGATCCATTGCAAAGAGGGCGCTCTGTACCGTTGGCTCCTGTGTTAATGTAAACTTATTATCCCCTAAAAATTTAACCAAGATTATATCACCAACCTTAAATATTTGTTTTGGATCCCTGATGTAGGTTAAATCCTCCCAACCGGCTTCTTCAACGTTGTATCGTCTGGCCCACTTAATTTCCTGTGGTTCTATGATCCCTGAAAATGTTCCGACAAAAATATTTGTAAGTTTGTCAGTAAAACCTTTGACAATAGCTTTGTAGGTTTTGTCCTTTTCAAGAAGCAGATCTTCGGATTTTGCCCTTTGAAATTTTGGAGGGAACTCGTAAATGCTTCCAAAAACATCATCCTCGATCTCACCTTGGATATTCTCGGCATTTGCAACTATTGTATCAGGGTTGATATGTTCCACTTTACCCCGATATCCCTGTCTTTTTTCTAATGCCTCGATTCCATGTCTAATGGCGCTTTCAGCGCTTCTGTGTATCTTTAAATCGAGCGTTGTATATATCTTTAAACCACCCTTATAAAGCACATCATGGCCATACTTTTCCTTAACTATCTGTCTCACATATTCAGTAAAGTAGGGGGCAAAATTGTTATTATAATCCTTGTCTATCCCAGCCTTATAAATTGTGATATTTCTTGCTAGCTCGGCGGCTACGGTTTCCTTGTCAATTATATCGCGATCGTACATCTGTTGAAGAACATAGAGCTGTCGTTCGCGTGCACGTTCGGGATTTTTGAATGGTGAGTAGTCACTTGGTGCCTTTGGCATTCCGGCAAGGAGCGCAATTTCCGAAATATTCAGTTCATCTAGGTTTTTATGAAAATAATTTCTTGCAGCGGTTTTGATTCCGTAAGCCCTGTTTCCAAAATAAATCTGGTTTAGATATAACTCAAGAATCTGGTCCTTGGATAGTTGTTGTTCAATGCGAATTGCCAGGATGGCCTCGCGTATCTTTCTTGCATAGGTTCTCTCAGATGAGAGAACTAGTGATCTTGTGACCTGTTGCGTGATCGTTGAACCGCCCTGTACAATTGACCCAGCCTTCACGTTTGCAATTGCGGCGCGAAGTATTCCCTTGAAATCGATTCCCTTATGTTCGTAAAAACGTGAATCTTCCGCTGATATTACAGCATTTGTAATGATTTGCGGGATATCTTTTAATTGTACCAGTTGTCTGCATTCTGTCCAGAATTCCCCCACTTGGGTTCCATCGCTAGAGTAAACCTCGCTAATGATCGGTGGTTTGTAATCATCAAGTGATCTGATGTTTGGAAGGTCCTTCGCGAAATAAAAATACGTGGATACTCCTCCAAAAAACATAATTCCGGAAAAAATAATCAATAAAAAAATTAGGATCTTTGCAATCCTTGTGCAAAGTCCCAAAAGTATTTTAATAGGTTTAAATAGAAGGTTTTTTATATTCATTTTTTTTCAGTAATAAAGATCATGAATTGATCCATTAGTTTGGGATCCCATTGGCCTTGTTTTGTTTCTTCCTTTAATGTTTTAATGGTTTCCTCAACTGAAAGGGCTTTTTTGTATGGCCTTTCGGTTGTTAATGCTTCATAGGCGTCTAAAATCTGAAAGACACGTGCAAGATATGGAATTTCATTTTCCTTTAAACCGTCAGGATATCCTGAGCCGTTCCAATGTTCGTGGTGTGCACGGATAATGGGGCAAGCCTCCTTTAGGGAGCGAAGGGGTTTGCAGATATCTTCACTTATCAATGGATGCTTACGCATTATCTCCCATTCTTCTTCTGTTAGCTTGTCTGGTTTTAATAATACAGAATCGGGTACTCCAATTTTTCCCACGTCATGAAGAACACAAGCACGTTCGAGGGTTTTGGCATCACTATTTTTTAATTTAAGAAAATCTGCAAACTCTCTTGCCAAATCGATCAAGCGATCACAGTGTTGTCCTGTTGCATCATCCTTCGCTTCAACCGCGCGGGCAAGGCTCATTATTGCGGTCTCGGCGCGGTCCAGGTCATCATTTAAACGTTTAACTTTACCAAGGGCGCGAACCCTTGCGGTTAATTCCGAAAAGTCGAATGGTTTTGTGACGAAATCATCGCACCCAGCATCGATCCCTTGAATTTTATCCTCCCGTTCATTTAGAGCGGTGACAATAATAACAGGGATCAAGCGTGTGGATTCATCTTCTTTAATGCGACGACAAACTTCAAATCCATCCATCTTTGGCATCATGACGTCGAGGAGTATTACATCGTAGGATCTTTCTTTTATCATTTGAAGAGCTTCAGAACCAGAAAATGCACCTTCAACTTCATAACCTTGCTTGGCCAGAACTGCCTTGGCCAGTGTGAAGTTGTTTTTATCATCATCGACTACTAAGATCCTTAATGGATCATTTGCAAAAAGGTCGTCATTATTTTTTATATTCATATTTTCCCTTTTAGCCCAGTCGGTATTGTCAAAACAATTTAATTTGAAACACCTGCCCGCCATCATATTTCTTTTAGGATGGCAGGCGGG
>CAZHVX010000149.1:0-5435 GCA_964536295.1 uncultured Pseudomonadota bacterium | reverse complement strand
TTTTCTGCAAACCTCAAAACCATCGAGTTTAGGCATACTTATATCTAAAAGGATCACATCTGGCTTGTTTTGTTCAACCTTTACTAATACTTCTTCACCATCATATGCAGTATCAACATCATATTGGTCTATTTCGAACCTTAGGCGCAATAGTTGGACGATATCGCGTTCATCATCGGCAATTAGAATTCTACTTTTTTTCATATTTACTCTCCTTGAAACAGGATTAACGCTGATAAACGCTGATCTTTTTTAAAACTGCAAAACACACCAAGTTCGCAGAATGTTTTGTTAAATACTGCCAAGGAAAGGCCTTAAAGTCATCGGCGTTAATCCCCGCCTGCCTCGCCTTGCAGGCTTGCATGGCGGGCAGGTGCGTTCATCCCCGCCTTGCCGAGCAAGGGCGAGGCAGGCTGTTTCGTTTTTCACAACGATTTTTGACAGCACCAAGACGACATTATATACGAAACGCAAAAAATAATAAATATTTTTATATTAACAATTGAAATTATATCCGTATCTATGTAACTCTTTGGTGGATATGTCAATTCTTAAGAAAATTCCGGTTATATTGATTAGGTCCTTTGCATTCTGTATTGGATATTTCGGTTATTTTCTTGAAATAGCAATGGATGCATTTCTTTTCATGTCAAAGAGAACCGAGTATATAAGAAAGGGTTCTTGCAGTAACTGCGGAAGATGTTGTTACAATCTTGCCATTCAAATTCCAGCGACCTGGGTTAGTTTTGGATTCATCATCAAGTTTTTACAAAAGTGGCACTATATTGCCTATAATTTTAAACCTTTAGGTGTTTATGAAGGGTGGTTGGTTTACAAATGTGCCTACCTGAATGACAAAAATTTCTGTAGCATTTATCCATTCAGACACAGAATATGTAGACAGTTTCCATATTTGAAACTTTATGGTCGTCCAAACGTTCACAGAAATTGCGGTTTCTACTTTGAAAGACGTGACGGTAAGCCAATCTTTGAAGAGGTTTTTCGTCAAAAGCTAATGGGGTCAGACCTTCATTTTCACACTTCCCTTAAACACTGACGTATTCAACATTTCCTAGTGCTAAATATTCAAAAAGTTACTAACTCGGATTTTATATCCTTTGTGTCATTTATATTTAAAGGTTGTTTGTAGCTTTTGCATATTTTGCGACTGGCAAAACCGCAAATGACACGGGCTAGAGGGAAGTGTGAAAATGAAGGTCTGACCCCATTGACAATTTTGGGTTTATCAAATAGTGTATCGGCGGAGGCGCAAATGTCACTATATATCGAACCTTCCGAAGACAAGAAGCTTCAGGCAGTTTTAACAAGTCTGGAAAAAGACATATCACAGAGAGGCGTTATAGGAGAGAGTACCATGGGAATATTATTTCAATTTGCGAAACGTTACATCGCGGGTCGCGATGTCAAAGAGGCCCTGCCAGTTGTCAAGGATCTAAACAATAAAGGTTTTTATACCACGATGGATAATTTGGGGGAAGAGGTCAAAACGCCCGATGCTGCAAGAAAGGCCGTTGACGAATATTTAAAAATGCTTGCCGCTTTAAAAGAAAGTGGTGGCGATTTAAATGTTTCGGTAAAGCTTACGCAGATAGGCTTGGCTATCGACAAGAATCTTTGTCGTGAAAACCTTGCGATTATTTTACAAAAGGCAAAAGATGTCGGCGCCTTTGTCCGTGCTGACATGGAGGGCTCCGATTATACAGCGGACACCCTGGATATTGTAAGAGGTTCTCATAATATGTACAACAACGTGGGGATTGTTTTGCAGGCGATGTTGTATAGAACGCCAGCTGATGCTCAATCACTAATAGATGAGGGAATTAAAATTCGACTATGCAAGGGTGCGTATAAGGAACCGTCTACTATTGCATTTCCGGATAAGCGGGATGTCGATAGACAGTTTGTCGATGTTAGTAAGACGTTAATTTCCTCAAGAATATATCACGGCATAGCTACCCATGACGAAAGAATAATTGAAGAGCTAAAACAGTACGCTATTGGCAACAATATAAATCCCAATGATTTTGAATTTCAGATGTTGTTGGGTATCCGTCCTACATTGCAGCAACAGCTTAAACGGGATGGATGGCGTGTTCGTGTTTATGTTCCATATGGACGGGATTGGTTTCCATACACGATCAGACGTATGCGCGAAAGAAAAGAAAACTTTTGGTTCGTTGTGAAAAATATATTTCGTAAATAATTTTTGAACCGCAAAGAGCACTGAGAGGTTTTTCTTTCAGCTAAGTTCTCTCAGCTCTCAGCTATAATGAAGGTAAAAATGGCAAAAAACACCCAAGATTACGTTCTAGAGGTAGAACAATACAGCGCTCATAACTATCATCCACTTCCGGTTGTCATTTCAAAGGCACAGGGCGTTTGGGTGGAGGATGTTGAGGGTAAAAAATATATCGATATGCTTTCTGCATATTCGGCACTAAATCAGGGCCATCGTCATCCAAGAATTATCGAGGCCTTAAAAAAACAGGCAGACATATTAACATTAACATCACGCGCATTTCATAATGATCTAATGGGGCCGTTCTGTAAAAAGATGGCCGAAGTTACCGGTTATGATAAAGTTTTGATGATGAATACAGGCGCCGAGGGTGTTGAAACGGCGATCAAAGCCGCGCGTCGTTGGGGATACAAAACAAAGGGTGTTGAAAAAGACAAGGCCGAAATTATTGTTTGCTGTGATAACTTTCATGGAAGAACAACAACTATAGTTGGTTTTTCAACCGACCCTATTGCAAATGGTGATTTTGGTCCATTTGCTCCGGGTTTTAAAATAATTCCATTTGGAGATATAAAGGCGCTTGAGGATGCAATAACGAAAAATACCGTGGCATTTTTGGTTGAGCCAATCCAAGGCGAGGCCGGTGTTAAGATTCCACCAGATGGTTATCTAAAATCCTGTCGTGATATTACGAAACAAAAGAATATTTTACTTGTTACAGATGAAATCCAAACAGGACTGGGTCGTTGTGGAAAACTTTTTTGCCACTATTGGGATGATATCCGTCCGGATATTGTAATTTTTGGAAAGGCGATGGGGGGCGGTGTTTATCCTGTGTCAGGTATCCTGGCGGATGATGCAATTATGAACGCTGCATTTAAACCGGGGAACCATGGATCGACATTCGGTGGAAACCCACTTGCATGTGCGGTTGCATCTGCATCGCTAGATGTAATAATCAATGAAGGCCTACCGGAGCGTTCATATGAGATGGGTGAATATTTTAAAGGTAAATTAAGTGAGATCAAACATCCACGTATCAAGGAAGTTCGTGGAAGGGGTTTATTAATTGCAATTGAATTAAATAAAGATTTTGGTAATGCGCGTCAGTACACAGAGGCGCTGAAAAACAATGGTCTCCTTGCAAAGGAAACTCATGGAACGATAATTCGTTTTGCACCTCCACTGATAATCTCAAAAGAAGAAATTGATCAAGCCCTAAAAGCAATCACCGAAGTTCTAAGTTGATTAGTTTTGAGCGGCAGGTAAACCCCTACCTCGGCTGGTGCCCAGTCGTTGCTTGTTAAAATGATGATGTTGGGCTAGGGCAAGGAAGCCGGTGTGGGTATCAGGTTAGGTTGTTGGTGACATAACCCTAACCAAACATCTAAACAGGCGTCCTAGCCTTAGCCAAATGTCTATTTTAGGAAATTAATGGGATATACCTCCCAGAGCAGGCCTTCGACCAGAGTCTTGCGTTCTCTGCGGTGAGTTCAGTAAGCGGGGCTATAAGTCCTCGCTATCATTATAGGTGTTGAATAAAATCCCATATTGCCATCCAAAATTAAATTTAATCGTGTAATATCAAGTGGTTACATATTTAATGAATGGCATGTAAATTGCTAAATATATACCTAATGAATAAGATTCAACTCTACATAGTCCTTACGCTTTTTGCCCTTTTGATAACCCCAAATATCCTTCACGCAGAGGTGAGCATAGATGAAGCCTTTGATTTATGTGATGAGGCCTATGAGGTCTATGAAAATGGTGGTCAGGAATATTTGGATATGATCGAAAGTGATAACTATGTCCACGTTTACACATTCGAGGCAAACAAAACTGTGGATGGCAAAAGTGACACCACTTCAACTCAGAAGCATCTTTTCGGTTTGGGATGGTTGTTGGCATCAATACCCAGTGTTGGCGATCCAGCCGACCCTGTCTTAGCTAAGGCAATCTGTGTTAGAATGAATTACAGCGATGCAACCGAAGTTGAGTGGGTATTCAACGGTACAATGAAGGATCCCGAATCGGGTGAATTTGTTAATACCGTAAACATTAACGTTAGCCAAGAAATTATAGATGCAGATATTCCAATTATTATAGACATGAGTGGAGAGGATGAAGACCAGCATCTCTCTATCAAATTCAATAATATAATTCCAGAAGATCTGTGTGCGCTAAAGTTTAGCGGTGCAAACATCGGTGTCAAATCGGTAACTGTAGAGGGCACTAGCGCAACTGGGATATGTACAACGGAAGAGTCGAGCAATATCAGTTTTTATAAAGTTTTCTCAAATTTCAATGCCGTTAATGGATTTAATATAGCTGGACTAAACATCTTGATGGCTAACTCCGGTGCCAAAGGCAACGGCGAAGATGGCATTAATATTGCGGATGAAGCCTCTGACGTTGTGATTGAAGATTCAGAAATAAGTTACAATGAAGATGACGGTGTAGACGTTAACGGCTCAAATGTCGAGATCAATAATTCCAATATTTATAATAACCAATCATCAGATGTACACGTTGGTAGCTCTGCTGAAAATGTTGCAATAAATGATTCAAATGTGATGCGAATCACGGATGAGTCAGAAGGCCAATTATCAAAAACGAATGTGACCGCTAAATGTTCAGATGGATACAGGATCTCCGATGATGAAAAATATTGTATATTGAGCTGCTCTGAAGATCAGGTTGTTTTGTATGGTGAATGTGCGAATGAATGCCCATCCGGCATGTTTCAAAACGAATATGGTATCTGCTTTAGCTCAACTAAAGGGATTGACTCAGATCTTGGTGTAGAGATTGATAGTGATGAAGATGATGGTGGTGATTGCAGTCTGATTACAAATCCAAATGGAAGAAAAAATTCATTGTCGTTTATGTTAATGTTTGGCGCGCTAATTATCATAGGCATCTATAGAAAACGTGTATCTTACAATATCTAATCAAAATTCATCAAATTAAATCCTCCGGACGCAGGCTTTTGCTCAGAGTTGTCCCTGTCCTTTTGTTGATAATTTCCAAGGATGAAATTGATTGCGCATTTGAAATAATCTCAAAGGTTCTGGGGGATTAATAACGCGTTAAACGTGGGAGTGGTGGAAAATACGGTTTGTTGACTTTTGTGTCATTCTGAGTCCGCCAAAGGCGGGCGAAGAATCCAGTA
>CAZHVX010000148.1:0-5537 GCA_964536295.1 uncultured Pseudomonadota bacterium | reverse complement strand
CCTAATCAAACAAGTCGGGCAATCTAAAGATACGCATTATGTTCCGGCTGTAGAGGCGGGCTAGTCACCGCTTTCGTACCTCGGAGGTTTGATTTGGTTTATTTGTTGGACACATTGCCCGTAAAATATAACAAATAAGTTGACAAATAGCCTTCAATTTGTTACATTATAGTTAACAAAGAACCTCCATATTATGACATTATAACACACAACCATTTGATATTGAAGGATATTTTATGTATATAAAACGCAAAAGCGAAGAGGACCTTCACGAGTGGCAAAATCGCGCCACACGGAAACCCTTAATAATCAGGGGGGCCCGTCAAACAGGCAAGTCTAGATTGGTAAGCGAGTATGGGGGACAGAATTTTAAACATCTGGTCGTGTTAAATCTGGAAAAGGAACCGGGTCTAAAGAGGCTTTTTGAAAATGATGACATTGATAAACTAATTA
Source organism: uncultured Pseudomonadota bacterium (assembly GCA_964536295.1). Classification (GTDB taxonomy): domain Bacteria; phylum UBA10199; class UBA10199; order CAZHVX01; family CAZHVX01; genus CAZHVX01. The sequence goes on along the minus strand of CAZHVX010000148.1, from coordinate 5,084 downwards.
ATGAAATAGAGTTGATAAAAAATGTTCCGGTTATTCCCGGTCAGACCTTATTGTTCATCGACGAGATTCAACAATGTCCGGCGGCAATCACAAAGCTTAGGTACTTTTACGAAGAAAAACCCGACCTCCATGTCATTGCTGCCGGTTCGCTGTTGGAATTTGTGTTGGAAACACAGGAAATTTCTTTTCCGGTAGGGCGGGTCGAATTTCATTATCTTTTTCCAATAAATTTTGAGGAATATCTATACGGTGCAGGTGAAGACAAAATATTGGAACATCTAAAAACAATTACACATGAAGAAAAAGTTTCATCGGTAATTCATCAAAAAATAAGACATCAGTTAAAGGATTATTTATTGGTCGGTGGGATGCCGGAGGCGACTGCGCGGTTTTTGGAATCAAGAAGACATAAAGATTGTGAACCGATATGGGAGAGTATTGTTGAGACATTCCGGGATGATTTTAAAAAATATTCCCGGCGCGTAAATACTGACAATCTGGAACTTGCGTTCCAACAAATATCTAAAATTATGGGGCAGGAGGTTAATCTTACTAAAATGGGCCAGGGGATTACCGGTGCGCGTGAAATGAAGGTTGCGCTGAATCTTTTACAAAAGGGCATGTTGATGTATAGTGTTCATAGAATCAAGGCGCTTTCTTTTCCTCTGATCCCTGCTTTGAGAAAACATCATAAAATGATTTTCCTTGATTTGGGTTTGGTTCAATATATTAATAATATTTCATCTGAAATTGTTCAGAGTGAAAACTACTCATCTGTTTACAAGGGAGGTTTTGCGGAACAACTTGTTGGACAGGAGATGCTCCCAATGGTTGGCACTCACAAACGCCCAGAGCTGTTTTTTTGGCGGAGGGAAAGGGTAGAAGGGGCGGCGGAAATTGATTATCTGTACCCATATAAATCGCATTTACTACCAATTGAAGTTAAATCCGGCAAGGGTGGAGCGCTTGCGTCTCTGCATCAGTTCATGCATCAAAATAAAGCGCCATTTGCAATACGTATTTACGATGGCGAACTTAGCTATGAAACCATTAAAGTGACGTTGCCTCAAATGGTCGAGGTCAAATATAATTTACTTTCCGTTCCTCTTTACATGATCCACAGATTGCCACATTTGTGCGAGGGGGTAAGTTGTAAAATAGGATAGAATCTGGGAATCTGGGAACGCAGCCCTTCGATAAACTCCCGCCTACGCCACCCGCCGCCGCTAATAGCTTTGGCGAGGCAAGAGGCTTCCTCCTACGCTGAAGCTACGGCGGACAAGTCGGCGAGCTAAGTGTACTCATAGTTCAACAATCTCCTTAATTTCTTTCAGTATATTTTCTAAAGGAGGCACATCTTTGAACCATTCGATTCCTGTAATTTCATTGGTACAGGCGCAGTATATTTGTGAAATTAACAGTTTTAGTTTAGGTGGGAGTGGTTCTGGACTTAGTCTACAGATCTCTTTCCAATTCTGTCTGTCTTTTTTCTTTGCCTCTTCAATGGCCCGATGCCACTCTGTGTCCCTGTAATATATTCGTGCTATTTCTTTACTGACAGGTAGTTCATTGTATGTAAAACGGCATTCGTCCAAAGTGCCAAGAACATCAACTAGCATCAGACTACGTTCGGAGTTAAATCCGACCTCTATCTTCCCGTCTTCATTAACCAGCCCGATCGTAGCAAATTCATCGGTTATGAGGTCATTAATTGTTTCAGCGAGTTCCTTAAGTTTTGTTATTTCAGTATCGCTTAAACTCGAGATTTGTTGTGCCTCTGCCCAAGTTAAATATCTATCAGTTATTTCCAGTTTGGTGGAAACATCTAGGATTGGTCTATCCAATTTCTGGTTGGGAATAGGTTCGCTATCAAGCCCCAAATCCTGGAACAGTATCTCACCATCTTTTAGGCGTCTAAAAACACTACTACCCAGTGGTAAAGAATTCCTATAAATCACTTCGAGAGGTATTAAAAAACCTCCACTTTCACCCCGGTAAATTGAATAGTTATATTTATTATCCTTAAGTTCAGGCCTTATAACACGCAGCAATTCAATCTCCATGGTGTTTGTGGGGTTCTTAATCTCAGAGAGTCGTTTGACAGTGCCATCCTCCACAAGTCCTTTGTAGTGGGTAGCAATACCCATCTTTTCAAGTTTTTCAAAGAAATGCGCACCAAGGAGTGTAATGGCCATTCCTTTGTAGGGTATTTGATCGGGCATCTCTCCCCAATCGAATACTGAATATCTATCCGAGTAGATAAACCTCCCTTGCCCAGGGTTGTCCTGAGTTGCTTCTTCTATAATCTTTAAATCTTTTACACTACCCATCTCTTATCCCCTTTTTTTATATGTACCCATTATACCTAACGATGCCGCGTTATATAATAATATCTGCCCCCACGTCCACCTGATTCGGGGGACACGAGACTTAATTCAAATAACCAAATAAAATCAATGATCCAGAACTTATTGAAATTACTGGATTCCTGCCGGAGTTTACCCCGTACTTGATACGGGGCGGGAATAATGAAAAGTGAAAAAGCCCTATTGTGACACAGCCTGAATACTCCCCAGATGCTACCCATTTGCTCCCCAAATGTTCCTCATCCTCCCCAATTTGCTCCCCATGGGTGGTATTCGGCAGTAAGGAATTGACTTTGATCCAGCGATAAAATATCACATCCCCATGAGCAAAATACATATATTACCCGAAAATGTGGCCAATAAGATAGCCGCCGGCGAGATCGTCGAGAGGCCCGCGTCGATCGTAAAGGAGCTTGTTGAAAACTCGATCGATGCCGGTGCAACGGAGATCGATCTTCACATCGAGGCGGGTGGAATATCAAAGATAACGGTTATCGATAATGGACATGGGATGACTTACGAAGATGTCAAACTTTGTCTGGAGCGTCACGCAACAAGTAAGATCACGGACGAAACGGATTTGCAGACAATTACGAGTTTGGGTTTTCGCGGCGAGGCAATTCCATCCATTGCATCCGTTTCAAAGATGACGATAGAATCAAAATCTGCAAGCGGTGATATCGGACGTGCGATTCATCTTGAAGGTGGCAAGATCACCAAAGACGCGGAGTGTGGCTGTCCCAATGGCACGAAGATTGTCGTTGAGGATCTTTTCTACAATACGCCAGCGCGAAAAAAGTTTTTGAAACGCGATGCCACCGAATATGGTCACTGCTATGATGTGATCTCTAGGCTTGCGTTGTCGAACAATCATATCCGTTTTTTACTTACATCTGATGGAGTGCGAAAACTAAAGATCACAAATGAAAATATGGATGCGCGGATTGCGCAGGTTCTAGGGAAAGACGTTTACGATAATTTGTGCAATTGTGATTTTTCAGAGGGGCCGATCAAATTGTCCGGGTTTATATCGAAACCAAGCTTTACAAAGAATAACTCCAATGGGTTGTATATATATGTTAACGGGCGCTTTGTTAAGGATCGAACAATTATTCATGGCGTGCTGGAGGGGTATCGCAACTCCTTGATGCGTGGGCAATATCCGATAGCGGTGTTGCATCTGAAGATGGATCCCGCCGATGTTGATGTTAATGTTCATCCGACAAAAAGCGAGGTGCGTTTTAAAAATACAAGTGCGGTGCATGGGTTTGTTTCAAAGGCGATGCGTGTAATTCTTGATCAGGTTAATTGGTTGAATGTATCTAAGGCCAGTGAGGACGCCGGATCCTTCGCTAACGCTCAGGATGACACACAATATAACGCTGGATCCTTTGCGATGCCCAGGATAATACATAATTTGCGTCATTCTGAGGGAGTGGAACGACCGAAGAACCCAGCGAATGACACTGGATCCTTTCAGCCGGAGGCTGACCCGCCTCTGGCGGGTGCTAAAATACCGCTCAGGATGACACAAAGGCAGGATGACACAATGATTCAGGGACAATTTTCTTCACTTAATGTCATTGGGCAACTTAATCAATCATACATCCTTTGCAGCAACAACGACGGTGAGCTTGTGATCGTTGATCAACACGCGGCGCATGAGCGCATTGGTTTTGAAAAGTTAAAAAGACAATTCGCTGAAAATAAAATTTCGCTTCAACGCATGTTGATTCCGGCGACGATAGAATTATCTCCAAAGGAATCGGCGATCATAGAAGATCATCTAAAGCTTCTAAATGAAATTGGTTTAGAAATTGAGGCGTTTAGTGAGAACACCTATGTAGTGAAGGCGTATCCATCGATCCTTGGAAATATTAATCCAAAAAAGATTGTAGAGGGTTTGCTTGAGGATTTAGAGAGCGCGGGGAATACATCGAAGCTGGATGATTTTGTTGATGTTGTTTTAAAGTCAATGGCATGTCACGGCCAGGTGCGTGCCGGGCAGATGTTGTCTACGTACGAGATGACAAATTTGTTGGATGAGATGGATAAATGGTCAAACACCTCTCACTGTCCTCATGGCAGACCTTCTTTTGTGATATTATCGAAGAGTGAGATTGAGAAGATGTTTAAGAGAATTATTTAAGTGTGTCATTCTGAATCCCGAAGGGGTGAAGAATCCAGTTTATGACACTGGATCCTTCCCCTTCGCTTTGCTTCGTGTCAGGATGACGCAAATTTTATGATATTAAATAAAATCATCATAATCTGTGGTTCTACTGCGGTTGGTAAAACATCCGTCAGTATTGAGTTAGCAAAGCGCCTGAATGGTGAGATTGTCTGTGCCGATTCACAACAAGTCTATCGAGAGATGGACGTTGGAACGGCAAAGGCGAATCTTAAAGAACGCTCGCAGATAAAACATCATCTACTTGATGTAATTAGCCCATGCGAACATTTTGATGTTTCACGTTTTTGCGAGGAAGCCGATTGCGCAATCCGGAAAATTTCAGATCAAAACAAACTTCCAATCGTGGTTGGTGGAACGGGGATGTATATCCGCATTCTGTGCCACGGCTTGTGCGAGGCTCCACCTCAGGACGAGGAGTATCGCAAAGAACTTCTTGATCGCATTAATAGCGAAGGCGCGGCATCGCTTCATGACGAATTAAAAGAGAAAGATCCTGAAGTTGCCGATAAGTTATCTCCAAATGA
>CAZHVX010000147.1:0-5603 GCA_964536295.1 uncultured Pseudomonadota bacterium | reverse complement strand
GGGCCCGAAACCTCGTTCAACCGACCCAATCGATCCAGCGAGTGAAGATGTTGTCCTAGATAGTAAGGCCCTTGATGGGGGGAAATTGTCATTTGGGGAAAATGGAGGCTTTGTTGTAAAAGATGCATCTACAAAAGGCGTCACAAACCCCATAAAAGAAACTGATCAAATTTCAGATCCGGGTGGCCGAGAAAAAGAAGTGGAGCCAGTTTCCGGTGAAACTTCTTCTAGTTCACAACGCACCCACGTTGAGACCGATCCCAACTCGGCCACCCCGGATTCTGATTTAAAAATTGATCCAGCAAGCGGCGATGATGACATTCTCTTCCCATGGCAGGAAGAGGTGCGTCATCCTGAACGACCGCAGGGAGTGAAGGATCCAGCGAGGCACACTGGATTCTTCGGACTACGTCCTCAGAATGACATCGATGAAGGATCCAGTGAGATCGGTTTCGAATCACCACGTGCAGCAGAGGATACAAAACCACTCTTCCAACCAACGGATCTGGTTCCAGCCGAGACGTATCTGCTATGGGATGACCGTTGTATCCCAGGCGAAATGAATCGTATCGAAATTCCATATGGTGTAGATGGTAACGATGCGTTAATCGCCGAGATGTATGTCCCAGATGGCGTTACATATTCAATTGTAGATGATGCGCCGGGGCGGATGGTTCGTTTTGATGTTGAAGGTATGGAAGCCGCAAACCGCTTTAACAGCGAATCCAGGCCAGAAAGATTAATTAATAATAATCAGTTTGATATACTTGAGATAGTTATCCATGAAGACGGTAGATCCCGCCGCGTTGTAGCGAGCAGGGATCCAAATCGGGCCGAACCAATCGATCCTGCTAGCGGAGATGAAATAGATGGTCCAGGGTATCCTAATGGATACATTCCACTTACAATGGATGAAGTTGGTTGGGAGGATATTACGAGGTTGCCAGATGGATATGTTCCATTGACGGCGGATTCATTTTATAATCCAGAAGATCATCAAATGGAGAAACCTGTCGATCAAATTCTTCTAAGTAGAGATGCCCTGAGAAAGAGAATACGTAGAGGTCTTGCCAGGCTTGGTGTCCCAACGGGAATTGCCGAGGTTGATGTCGTTGATTTTGCAATGGAATATTTATTTGGATTAATGGATGAAGATGGAATGATCCGCGAACAGTGGATTGAGAGCACGGTTCAATACGCTCGGAGCGCTTTTCAAAAATTAGAGCCCAGAGAGGTTGCTCCCAAAGAAGTCTGTGATGATCAAGAAGCCAATCTTCGTGCAGCGGATAGGTTTCATAGATCATTGCAGGATAATGCTACGGAGCCGATGTGCTTTGAAGATGAGGAGCTTGGTTCGGATCCTACCCGCGTTAATTCTTCCAGACCCCAATATAATCCTGGATTTTTAGAAAAGAGTTTCCAAAAATAATTTCATGGAATGTACGATTACGCCATTATTAGTATATGTCATTCTCGCCTTGAATTAGTATTGTTTAGCGAGCCCTTGCACCAGCCGGTGCAGGGCGAGAATCCATATGTGAATAAAATATTTTAAACATTGATTTCACTTCTGGATCCCTGCCCGCCAGACCTGAGCCGGCCAGGCGATGGCAGGCGGGTTCGCTAACATTTGTTAAACAAGGCGAAGATGACAAAGTCTTTGTCGCGGTTAATAAAGAATCTTACAATCCCTTCCCTGCCAGGTGTCGCGCTTCTTTAACTCATTTTCAACGGCATTATAGGTTTCAATTTTGTTTGTGGACCATGCCGGCGCAACCGTCAGATTCTTCGGCCCGTGGCTATTGAAGCGATGTATTATAATGTTAGGATCGAGCCTTTCGATAAAATCCACGGCAATTTTTGAGTATTCATCAAGTGTCATTGGCCTGTATTCACCCTGATTATAGAGTTTTTCCAAGTATGTGTCCTTTAAGATAAAAAGATTGTGAATCTTAACGCCGGCTACTTTGTGGTGATTTAAAAATTGTGCAGTTTGCATCATATCATCGTGCGTTTCCCCCGGAAGGCCTAATATAACATGTGCACAAACGGGGATATTTGCGCCCTGAATCTTGGTTGATGCTTCAATAAAATCTTCGGCCGAGTGCTTACGTTTAATAAAATCCAGCGTTTTATTGTGCGAGGTTGATAGACCAAACTCAACCCAAAGGTAGGTTTTTTCGGACAGCTCTTTGAATAAATCCATGATTTCATCGGATACACAATCCGGTCTTGTGGAAACAGAAACGCCTACAATATCCTTGTGACCCAGTGGTTCAAAAAAATATTTACGTAGAACGTCAATCGGGGCATGGGTGTTTGTGTAATTCTGAAAATAGGCGATGAATTTGTTAACATTATTATATCTTCCCTTGAGATACTTGATCCCCTTCACAATTTGATCATCAAGATTCAGAGGTCCAGCCATCTGCGAAGTTGGAATGTTGGCCTTTGTGTTGCAGAAGATGCATCCCTCGGTGCCTATTGTGCCATCTACATTCGGGCAACCCAGATTCAGATCAAGGCCCAATTTATACACAGCCTCACCAAATTGCCTCTTTAATGCAATATTGAGGGAGTTGTATCTATGTGGATGGTTGATATTGCCCATTTTTCCTTTCTGACCGCCTGCCTGCCGGTAGGCAGGGATTAACCGGATTATTTAAGTCAATTTGAGAAATACTGAGATGTAAAACGCAGAGAAGAAGCTGAGACCTCTGGGGTCGCTGAGAACAAAAGAATGCTTATTTTCTCATTCTGAATCATCTCCGCCTAAGGCGGAGATGTTGTTATAGGCACTATGATTAGAAAAAGAATTCATTCTTTTTCTAATCATAGTGCCTATAACATTCGCAGTTGCGAATTCAGAATGAGAACCCTCAGCGAACTCAGCGATCTCTGCATACTCAGAGTTTAACTACTCAGTGTTCTCCAAATCCTGTAAATCATGTCAAAAAACATCAACAGCGTTCTTTGCGATCTCTGCGGTGCAAAAAATAACATTGCTTTATTAACGTTACTTGGTAGTCTCATATCGCAAGGAGGCCAAGAATGGAACAGAAAAAGATGGAGATAAAGATTAAGATGTCGGATGAGGTCCTAAAGGGGATATACTCCAATGGGATGATGATAAGTCATACATCCCAGGAATTTATATTGGATTTCTTAAATATCGTTCCGCCGCAGGGAATTGCAAACGCCAGGATCATTACATCCCCCGGTCATGCCAAGCGACTTGCCAAGACGTTGATGGCCAACGTTGAAAGTTTTGAGAAAAAGTACGGCGAGATCAACGAAGCAGAACCCCCTTTGAAGCAAAACACCTCGATGCAATAAAATTAAACCACCAATACGCTAAGTTTTTAGTTCTTAGCGTTTAGTCCTTAGATTTTTATCCTAAGTTCTAAGTTCTAAGCTCTAAAATCTTAGTAGTTTAAATTATTTTTTAGACGGGGATAGTAGGTTTAATTCTTCATCCAAGATCTCAATTGCCATCTCGGCCCTTTTGTTTACATCCGTTGTATCAAGGAAGGCCTGTTTGATTGTGGGGTTCTTCACTAAATAAAATGCAAAAAGATCTGTTAAATGTCCCAACTCTGTTATTGAGCTGACAAGTTGAATCAACTGGTCCGAAAGTCCAGCATTAAAAACATACTTTATGAAATTTTTTGATAGGGTTTCATGCTGGCTCTTTACAAGCTCTTGATCTGCAATTTTGTCTTTTAAAACATACAAATTTCCTACGACGAAGGGATGGGTGCTGGGGTAATCTTCCACTAGGGCTCGATATTTTCCCGTAATAATTGCGTTTATCCCACCGTCTTCATTTATCATGACCTGCGAAACCGCCCCAACACAACATGTAGTGTTGGGGGTAGGGTCGGTTTCCCACCCCTGGGTGTGCAAGACAATAGCGATCTTATTGTTGAATTTGCCTATATCCTGGATGAGATCCGCGTAATTCTCGTCAAAAACCGTTATTGGCAACACCATATGTGGAAATAATAGTGTGTTGGGCAATGCTAATATAGGCGCTCTTTTTGTCATAACAATATGAACTTTAACACAGTTTTTGCTTGTATTGAAGGCAATTGTGTATTTAGTTTAATGTTTATTGGTAACGCTGATGTTTTGCCAACCGTAACCGAAGAACGTTACCGATACGGGTTGCGTCACCTATCAACATTAGACGAATAAATTATGAGACAGTTGGATAAAATGCTGAAGCCGGCTTTAGTTGTAATAGATATGCAAAACTACTTTGTGCATCCGGATGGCGGGGCCTTTATTCCAGAAACGCAGGTGATATTGCCAAATATTCTTACGTTGGTAGATACCTTTCGCCGCGCCCATTTGCCGGTGATTTATACCAGGCATGCCCATAATGATCTGAAAGACGCGGGGCAGATGGGAGTCTGGTGGGACGACCTTCCGATGGAGGGGACCTTTGATTCTAGGTTGATAGATGAACTTTCTCCAAAGAAAGAAGAACTTGTTATTAGAAAAGAAAAATACAGCGCCTTTTCTGAAAAATCTTTATTAAGAAAATTGCAATCATTGAAGATAAAGGAGCTGGTCTTGTGTGGCGTGATGACGCATATTTGTGTTGAAACAACGGCGCGTGATGCGTTCATGAATGATTTTCAACCAATTGTTGTTATGGATGGATGTGCATCAAATTCGGAAGAGCTGCACCTGGCAGCACTGAAAACTTTAGCACACTGCTGCTCAATTGTAACAACGTGTAACGATATTGTTTCTAAATTGAGGTAACGTTGTTCTTTGACATGATTAACAGGATTTGGAGAACACTGAGTAGTTAAACTCTGAGTATGCAAAGATTGCTGGGTTCGCCGAGGGCTCTCATTCTGAATCATCTCCGCCTTAGGCGGAGATGTTGTTATAGGTATTATGATTAAATAAGAGAATGAATTATCTTTTTAATCATAATACCTATAACATTCGCAATTGCGAATTCAGAATGAGAAAATAAACATTCTTTTGTTCTCAGCGACCCCAGAGGTCTCAGTATTTCTCTGCGTTTTACATCTCAGCATTTCTCAAATTGACTTAAATAATCCAGTTAATCCCTGCCTGCCGGCCGGCAGGCTGTCAAATATTACTTTATACTAATATGTACGATACAATTATAATAGGTGGTGGGCCGGCTGGGATGGCGGCGGCAATTCAGGCCAAACGGGATGGTCTCGATTTCATTGCATTAGAAAAGGGTGGCCTTGGTGGCCAGGCCGTGGCCGCAAATTGGATCGAGAATTATCCGGGTTTCAGTGACCTCTCCGGTAAAGATCTGATGAAGATATTCGAAAAGCAGCTTAGGGAAAAAGAAATTGAATTTAAAAAAACAAAAGTTCATGGAATTTCCTTCAAGAAAGATGGCTTTGAAATTTCCACCGACGTAGAAACCTATCAAACCAAAACAGTTATCGTTGCAACTGGTCAGGTTCCAAAAAAAATAAATATCTTTGGAGATGATAAGATCGCAAAGAGATTGTTTTATTGTGTTGACCCGGAATTGGTTGATTGTAATAACAAACGAGTTGTTATTATTGGAGGTGGGGACGCGGCCTTTGATCAGGCGATAA
>CAZHVX010000146.1:0-5698 GCA_964536295.1 uncultured Pseudomonadota bacterium | reverse complement strand
CTTTTGTTTTCAATGGGTTACGGTATTCACTTCAAAATCGTGAGTAGTTACGAAATTTTAGATACTCCTCTAAGCCGCTATCTCAGCACAAAGTGTAAAACTCAAGGCTGGATGTAATCATGTTCCTTGACTTTTTTTGGGGTGAAATTATGCTCCTGCCTTAACTTTGAGGGGTGTGCATGAATCATTTAGAGCAGGACAATATTTACGACTGTGTGATAGTTGGTGCCGGGGCATCAGGGTTAATGTGTGCCTCTGAGGTATCACGAAGGGGAAAAAGCGTTCTTCTAATTGACCATCGGGGAAACTTTGCGCAGAAATTGCTGGTCTCCGGTGGCGGGAGGTGTAATTTTACAAATCTGAACGTTTCTGTTGATAACTATGTTTCACAGAATGCAAAATTTGTTTATTCTGCGCTCTCAAAATTTCCCCCATCTAATGTTATGAAGCTCTTTAAAGAATTTGGAATAAGTTATCATGAAGAAGATAATGGAAAAATGTTTTTGGATGAATCGACAAAAGTATTGAAAGATGCATTTTTAAGGGCACTCAAAAGAAATAATGTGTCTATAGTCGTTGGCAAGATCCAATCAATTAATAAAGGCGATAACTTCGAGATAGTTGGCGGCTTTGATAGGCTTTTGTCGAAAAAGCTTGTTATTGCAACTGGTGGATTGTCTTTTGCCAAACTTGGTTCAAGCGATTATGGGCACAAAATAGCAAAGGCGTTTGGCCACTCTGTTGTTGAATGTCATCCAGCGCTTGTTCCGTTTTTGTTATCTAGAAAAGATCAAAAGGATTTCACTAAAATGAGTGGTATTTCATTTAAAAGTATCGTTTCGATAAGAAAAAAACACTTTAGGGGAGATTGTTTAATTACACATCAAGGATTGAGTGGTCCGGCTATACTTCGTGTATCTACATTTTGGAAGAAAGGTGAAGATGTAACAATTGATTTTCTCCCAGGTGTTGATCTTGTCCGCCATTTTTTAAAGATGAAAAAACAAAAGCCAAGGCGTGAGCTAAAAACAATCCTGCATGAATTTATCCCTGAAAGGCTAGTTCAATTTCTTTGCAATAGAATTTATCCATCCGAAACCTCTGAAAAAGTTTCTTTTTATGTCATTCCCCTGCCTCCGCAGGGGCAGGCTCTGCGAAGCTTGCCCTCGAGAAGTCGGGGGGCAGGAATCCAGAAATTGCGGAAAAGACTGGATCCCCGCATTCGCGAGGATGACAGACAAGTAGTTTTTCAGAGGTTTCCATCCGTTCCTATTCAGAGAATCTCTGACAAGGATATTAAGAATATCGATTTTGCAATCCATAACTTTAAAATTGTACCACGATCAACAGCGGGATACGACAAGGCAGATGTTACATTGGGCGGGGTTGAAACGCGCGAGATATCATCCCAGACAATGGAATCAAAAAAGTGCCCGGGGCTTTATTTTATAGGCGAAGTCTTGGATGTTGCGGGTGATCTAGGTGGATATAATCTGCACTGGGCCTGGGCCTCCGGTTACGCAGCCGGGGACGCTATTTAGTCCAAAAATTCCATTAGAACCTGGTTTTCCAGAATCCTTCCTTTTTGGGTGTATGATACCGTGTGGGTGGATCTTTGAAGAAGACCATCATTGATGAGTTTGCAAATTGTTTCATGATAACCCTGCGGGATTTCATCTATAGGTATACCTGAGGTTTTTCTTAGTCCCATTATCATAAGATCTATATCCTGGGCCGGCTCTGAAAAATCTATCAAATCTCCATCGAGATATGCGTTTATGTCTTTTGTGTTGCCCCAGCGTAATTTGAAATCCTTATCAAAACTATGTGCAGATAATCCTACTCCAAGATAACTTTTGTTCGACCAGTACGCTAAATTATGTTTACACTCAAAGCCGGGTTTGGCGTAGTTTGAGATTTCGTATTGATTATAACCTGAAACAGCAAGAACATCCTGAGTAAAATAGTAAAGTTCCCGCCCAGATTCATTTTTTTTGTCCAACTGTTTATAGAGCGGTGTGCCTTCTTCATAGGTTAATTCGTAGCACGAAATATGTGGCGGCTTGAATTGCAGCGCTTTATTTAGATCCTCCATTAGATCGTATTCGCACTGATTGGGTAGGGCATAGATCATGTCAATGTTGTAGTTTCCAAAAACAGAGGCCACGTTCTTGATAGCCTTTACGGCCTTAGATGCAGTGTGTACGCGGCCAAGCGCCTGTAGGTTTTTATCACTGAAAGATTGAATACCCAAAGAAATTCTATTGATTCCGGCTTTTCTAAATTCCAGTAGCTTGGATTTATCGGCCACTTCAGGATTAGTTTCCAGGGTGATCTCTGCACCATCGCAAATGTTAAAGTGGAGATTTAATTTATCCAAGATAATAGATATTTGTTTGGGGTCTAAGATGCCGGGTGTCCCTCCGCCTATATAAATTGTTTTGACCTTTGTTTTGGGATACTTCTTCGAGGAAAAATCTATTTCTCTATGCAGCGCATCTAAATACGTTTCTATTTTAGAGTGATCTGTAAGGGATGTAAAACTGCAATATAGACATTTTTGCAAACAAAAGGGGATATGGATGTAAATATGGTTCATATTAATCATCATCCAGTTTTAGAACGGCTAGGAAGGCCTCCTGTGGGATCGAAACATTACCAACGGAGCGCATTCTCTTTTTACCTTCCTTTTGTTTCTCTAACAGTTTTCTTTTACGCGTGATATCGCCACCATAGCACTTTGCGGTAACGTCCTTTCTAATGGCTGATATCGTTGACCTTGCTATAATTTTTCCACCAATTGCAGCCTGTATGGGAATTTTAAATTGATGCTTTGGTATAAGTTGTTTTAACTTATTGCAAAGTTTTCTTCCATGTTCGTATGCCTTGTTATGGTGAGAAATCAAAGATAACGCATCAACAATTTCCTCATTAACTAGAATATCCATTTTAATCATATTGGAAGATCTGTTCTCCAAAAACTCATAATCTAGCGATGCGTAACCTTGCGATACAGATTTTAGGCGATTAAAAAAATCGGTTAAAATTTCAACAAGTGGCAATTCGTATGATAGCTTAACCCTTTTTGGATCAATGTACTCCATTGATTTATAAATTCCACGTCTGTCTTGGCAGAGTTGCATCACTGAGCCGGTATAACTATCTGGCGTGATAATGAATGCCTTAACGATGGGTTCGCAAAAATCCTCGATTCTTGCGCGTTCTGGGAGTTTGGCTGGATTATCGATATATACTATCTCTCCATCAGATAGAAGTATTTCAAAGACAACGGATGGAGTTGTTGCAATCAGATCAACATTGTGTTCACGTTCCAATCTCTCCTGAATAATTTCCATATGAAGCAGTCCCAAAAAGCCGCATCTAAAACCAAAGCCCAATGCCTGCGAAGTTTCTGCTTCATAGGATAGGGCGGCATCGGAGAGTTTCATCTTCTCTAATGCCTCACGGAGTCTTTCGTAATCGTCACCATCGATTGGATAGAGCCCACAAAAAACCATCGACTTAATAGGTTTGTAACCTGGTAGCGGTTTTTCCGCAGGGTTGTCGTAAGACGTGATTGTATCGCCAGGATGCGCATTTTTGATATCCTTTATATTGGCAATTACATATCCAACTTCGCCCGTTCCAAGCTCCGTAGTTGGAAGCATGGCAGGGGTTTTCACTCCAAGCTCCAAAACCTCAAATTTTTTCCCAGAACTCATCATCTTGATATGCATTCCCTTGGTGATAGATCCCTCTGCAACCCGCACCTGGGCCACAACGCCACGGTATTCGTCGAAATAGCTGTCAAAGATCAATGCCTGTAATGGTTTATTGTTATCCTTTGGCGGTGGAATTTTTTTCACGATGGCTTCAAGGACATTTTCAACGCCCGTTCCGACTTTAGCGGAAACGGCAATGCAATCATCGGGATCGATGTGGAATGTATCAAGCAATTCTTCCTGAATTAATTCGATATTTGCATTTGGCAGATCTATTTTATTTATGATGGGGATTATTGTTAAGCCCAAATCCATTGCAAGATTTGCATTGGCCAAAGTTTGCGCCTCAATTCCCTGACATGCATCGACAACAAGAAGGGCGCCCTCACATGCTGAGAGAGATCTGGAAACCTCGTATGTGAAATCAACATGTCCTGGTGTGTCTATAAGATTTAATGTGTACACAATGCCATCTTTGGCGGTATAAGATAGTCTTGCATTGTTGAGTTTGATTGTAATTCCGCGCTCGCGTTCGATGTCCATGGAGTCGAGGACCTGGTCCTTCATATCCCTCTTCGAAATCGAATGCGTAAGTTCCAATATACGATCCGCCAGGGTGGATTTCCCATGGTCGATATGCGCTATAATAGAAAAATTTCTTATTCTCGTAATATCCATAATAAGTGGCGATATTCTACAATAATTTGGCTATGTCAACACTAATGTTTTGATGGATCCAAGTTATTGATAAAATTCGAATAAATAAAAAAACGGTCCGACTATGGCGGACCGTTTTTTCTTTTGTTGTGTGATAAATCTTATTCATCACATGGAAGACATTCGCCCTCTTCATCCATACCGCATGGGCATTCGCTATCTTCTTCATCGGTGGCCATAACGTTCGTTGTGGCCATCACTGCCAACATCATGACCATAGCGGTCAAAAGCAGTAATTTTTTCATATACCCTCCTATGGGAATAATGGCTGGAATCTACTCCTTTTGTAATAAATAGTAAATTGAAATTACAAGGGGCGTAACCAATATTGCTATGAGAAGTGACCCCCTGAATTTATCCATAAAAATAGGACAAATTATAGCCGTTTCTCTGGTTGTACCGGTTTTGGCTGGTGGCCAACAGATGAGAAGTGTGAAAAATAATAGCAATTGAGTTTATAGGGTTGACAAAGGGTCTTAACTTCGATTAAGGCCCCATTTATATGTATAAGATTTTTTTATTCGATATTGATGGGACACTTATTTCATCAGGGGGATCTGGAAACAAATCCTTAAATATTGCATTTGAAAAAATGTTTGGGATCAAAGCTGTGATGAATTTGATAAAGCCGGCGGGGATGACTGACCCTGTGATCGTCAGGGCTCTGTACAAAATAACGTTGAACAAAGAGAGCGTTTTAAGATCGGAAATTGATAATGTTTTAGATGAATATCTAAAAGTCTTACCAGATATTATTCAAAATGCGGAAAGATATAGAGTATTGGATGGAGTCTATGAGGTGTTGGGCTTTTTGCAAAATCGAAGTGATAGCTTGCTAGGGCTTGGTACCGGCAACTTGGAAAAGGGTGCTCGGATTAAACTCGCCAGGGGTGATTTAAATAAATACTTTAATTTCGGTGGGTTTTCTGACGATGCCGAAAAGCGTGAAGATATATTAGCAGCTGCAAAAATTAAGGCAGAAAAGATTTTAGGTAGCAAGGTTGATGACCAGGATATCTTTGTTGTGGGGGATACTCAGCTTGATGTCCGTGCCTGCAAGAAAAATAACTTTAAAATGATTGCGGTTGCAAGTGGCTCGCCATCTTACGAGGATTTACAAAAAGAAAGGCCAGACTATTTGATAAATAGCCTGGCCGAATTTCATTCATTGCCAATCTTTAATTAACCACCGCAACTTGCCTGCGCGGCTTTATCTCCTGCGCCACCCTTGAATCCAAAGCCTGGTGATGGTGCGGTTT
>CAZHVX010000145.1:0-5783 GCA_964536295.1 uncultured Pseudomonadota bacterium | reverse complement strand
TGTTTCACGAACAACGGTTACTTTGATTTCACCAGGATACTTCATCTCCTCTTCGATCTTCTTTGCAATATCACGAGACAAAACAACCGCATCCGCATCGGTGATGTCTTCATAATTCACGAGTACGCGAACCTCACGGCCCGCCTGGATTGCGTAAACCTTATCAACACCGATAAATGATTTGCCGATCTTTTCAAGATCTTCAATTCTTTTTACATATGTTTCCAAAACCTCGCGACGAGCACCGGGACGTGCACCGGACAACGCATCTGCTGCATCGACGATGCAATCCAAAATGCTTTCCTGCGGAAGGTCCTCATGATGCGCACCAATCGCATGACAAATTTCTGGTGCTTCACGATATTTCTTCGCAAACTCCATACCGATTAGGGCATGTGAGCCTTTAACCTCATGCGTTACGGCCTTACCGATATCATGGAGGATCGCGGCGCGACGAACCTTACGCTCATCATAACCCAATTCACCCGCCATCATGCCGGCCAAGAATGCAACATCCTTTGAATGTTGAAGCACATTTTGCGCGTAACTATAACGATATTTCAGGGCACCTAAAAGTTTTATCAACTCCGGATGTACGTCATGGACATCAAGCTCCATAAGAGCGGCCTCGCCTGTATCCCAAATCGACTGCTCGATTTCCTTCCCTGCCTTACCGACAACCTCTTCAATACGGGTTGGATGGATACGACCATCCTGAACCAAATTTTCTAATGCCACTCGAGCAACCTCACGACGAATCGGATTGAAACATGATAAGATAACCGCCTCTGGTGTGTCATCAATTATGATATCAACACCCGTTGCGGCCTCAAGAGCACGAATATTCCGGCCTTCACGACCAATGATTCGCCCCTTCATTTCTTCATTTGGAAGTTGCACAACAGAAACCGTTCTCTCCGAAACATAATCACTTGCCATCCTCTCAATCGCAACACTGATTATTTTTTGCGCCTCTTTTTTGGCCGTTTCCCTTGTCTCGTCCTCTATCTTTTTGATAATTGAAGAAGTCTCCCTTTTGGCGTCATCTATCAAGGCATTTTTCAATTCTTCCTTTGCCTTATCCTTGGATATCCCCGCCAATTTTTCCAACTTTCTCTGGGCATCTTCCACCAGCTCGCGGTATTTCTTTTCCAGATTTTCGACGTGGCGCTTTTTATCAAGACTGCTCTGATCCTGCTTGCGAAGCTCGGCTTCTTTGTTTTCCAACAGGTTGAACTTCTTCTCCAAGTTGTCTTCCTTGGTCAATAAACGTTTCTCCATCTGCTGGAGCTCTTTTTGTTTTTCTTGTGCTTGTTTTTCAGACTCCATTTTTGCCTGGAGCTTGGCATCTTTGACCTCAAGTTCGGCAGACCTTTTAAGGTTTTTTATCTCATCTTCGGCGCTTTTAACGATCTTTGCCGCCTGTTCCTCTGCCAGCTTAATCTTACCCTTACCTGCCTTTTTGCTGGTTATTGCACTAACAATAAAACCAACAAGGATTCCTATTACACCAACTACTGATAGATATACTGGATTCACAAATCCTCCTTTATGTTAACCCCAATCGTGAAAGGCCCCGTTGGCTCTTTCAAATAATCGAGGGGAAAATCAATTCATTTAACCACCAAGTCACAAAGACACTAAAGACTTATTGTGGGAGTGGTGGAAAATGCCCTTCACTGTCATCCCTGCGGAGGCAGGGATCCAGAACTTATTAAAATTACTGGATTCCCGCCTGCGCGGGAATGACAACTTTCAACAAAACGCGATTTTTCACCGCTCCCTTCCTCAGGATGACATTAGAATATTTTTTTTGGAAAATTAAGTAGTGAAAGATAAAAGACAGCAGAGGATCAGTTGCGGCCTGGATCCAGCTTCAACACATATCTTGTTTTTGCTGCTATTTTCATCTTCCTATCTCTGATCGGCGAATACTCACCGTAGTTAATCTAACTTAATTCCCAAAAAATATCGCCCCCGCCTGTGCCGTGTGAAATTCTTATTTAGAACCCTACCTATAAAGGTGGGTTACCATATTACTGCTTTAGGCTTCCCCGAGGGGCATGCACACCGCAGTAAGGGACAGTCCCCATTTTGAAATTATAGGTTCCAAAATGTCGAATCCCAAGCTCGAACACCGCAGGGGCAAATCTAATTTGTAACTACTCACGATTTTGAAATAACAATTGCACTTCTTTGGCCCGGCTGTCATCCTCGCCTTGTTGAAGAAGTGTTAAGCGAGGATCCAGTCCTTCGATGCGGTTCTTTGAACCTTACTCAGGACAGGCATTGCGTTCAATTTCTGGATTCCCGCTCAACACTGTTTAAAAGGGGCGGGAATGACAATGTTTAACATTTTTTCAAAATCGTGAGTAGTTACAAAAAAACATTATACATGTAAATTAATTAATTCAATCATATCATCAACACGCTTAGTAACCTTACCTAGAGACTCCTCCTTCTTTTGTTTATATTTAAAATATTCATCCGTGACATTCATCGCGGCCAATATAGCTACATTCAATGACGCTACGGGCCTTGATGACGAAACTATTTCATTGACCTTTACATTTACATATTCAGCCACCTCGCGCACATACTCTTCGTTTGAATCCGCGCGAACCATGAACTTATGACCCATTATCGTTACTTCAACCGATTTTTTCATATTCGCCCCCTTTGAACTTTTGGATTATAACACGCTGCTTGAGTTATAAAAACAGAATTTTACTAAGTCAAGTGATTTTGTTATTATTGCGACATGATTTTTGTTTATAATACAGAAGGTTATATAGCACCATTGAAGGAGTGTTTTATGGTTATCTCTTCAATTCAGGGAATATTTATGAGAGGTATCGACCCGAAATTTGAATTTCCAAGGTTCGCAGTGGTCCTTACATCTAGGATTTCGCATCTAATAAAATAAAGTCTATTTTTCGATTAGTTACGCTGACACTCTCAACTTCAACTTTAAGCTTATCGCCGAGGCGGTATTTAATCTTCCCCTTCTTCGCAGTTAATTCAAGATGTTTTTCGTCGAAATAATAGTTATCAGGGGGAAGGTTGTCGATGTGGACAAGGCCCTCTACGAAATATTCATCCAACTTCACGAAGATCCCAAACTTTGTCACACCAGAGATACTCCCCTCGAATTGCTCGCCAACCTTATCCTCCATAAAAGCAGCCTTATAGAGATCATTTATCTCCCTTTCTGCCTTCATAGCCACCCTCTCCCTGATGGATGAGTGCTCCGCGATTTCTTGCAAATGTGTCATTCTGAGTCCGCTAGGAGCGGACGAAGAATCCCGTGTGTGCACTCTGGATCCTTCACGTCGCTTTGCTCGTTCAGGATGACACACTATTGATTTTAGCAACCTATGCACTACAAGATCCGGGTAGCGCCTAATAGGAGATGTAAAGTGACAATAACACTTCGATGCCAGACCAAAGTGCCCTATATTTTTTGGATGATATACAGCCTGCGCAAGTGATCTTAGAAGGATCATATTAACCAGCTTCTCTTCGTTTTTATTTTTAAAACCCTTCAATACATTGGAGAGCTGTTTTGGACTCACGCTCCCCTTGAAATCGGCCTTATATCCGAAGTTATGAATCAGCTCCATAAACGCGGTTATCTTGTCACCATCCGGAGATCCGTGAACACGATAAATGCATCCGATGTTTTTCTTTGTCAGATGCTCGGCAATCGTTTCATTTGCCGCAATCATGAAATCTTCGATCATCATATGCGCCCTATTCCGTTCTGACTTGACGATTGCATCAACACCACCCTGAATATTAAGGATGATCTCCGGTTCCGGGAGATCAAAATCTATACTGCCACGTTGCATCCGCTTCTTGTTCAAAAGATCTGCAACGTAGAACATTAGAGACATGTCATCCATCATTGTCATTGCGAGCCCTGAGCCTTGCGAAGGGCGTGGCAATCCCCCATCCCCCGTTGTCATTGCGAGCTCTGAGCTTTGCGAAGAGCGTGGCAATCCCCTGTCTTCAATAGTCCCATGGAGATCGCCACGTCGTCCGCCTACGGCAGACTCCTCGCGATGACACGATGCTGCAACCTCTTTATATGTCAACCGCGCCTTACTATTAATGATACTTTCGTAGACATCGTGATCAATGATGTTGCCATCTTCATCGATATCCATTTGACATGTAAGTGTAAGGCGGTCTTCATTTGGTTTTAAACTACACAGTTCATTTGACAACTCTTCGGGTAACATAGGAATACAGTGGGATGGAAAATAAACAGATGTCCCGCGTTGATACGCCTCACGATCTATCGCGGTGCTCGGTCTAACAAAGTGCGAAACATCGGCAATAGATACGTAAAGTCGATATAGAAACTCCTCCCCCGAAACCTTTTCCACCGCAATAGCATCATCAAAATCACGTGCGCTGGCACCATCAATCGTTACAAAATTTATCTTACGCAGGTCTTTCCTGCCACGATAGTCCTCAAAATCTATTTTTTGGTTCTTTGCTTCGTTGATTACATCATCATAGAAGATCTGTGGAAGATCATACTTCGCCTTGATAACCTCTATTTCGGATTCAATCGTACCGCGGTTATCAAGGATCTTATATACCTCACCGGTGAGCCCATGTTTTGACCCGGGATAAGTAACGATGCGAACGATCACATCATCATTACATCTGGCACCATTCTCTCCACCCTTTACAACCTTGATCGAATATCGAACGCGCCTATCCTCGGCTATGACGCAAAAGTTTTTACCCTTGCATTCGAAACGCCCGGTCATGTACTTCATGCCGTGCTCGATAACCTTTACAATGACCCCTTCACAACGTTTTCCACCGGAGCGTTTGGTTATCTCAACCAAAACCCTGTCCTTATGGAGTGCTTCTCCGATAAAACGTGCGGGCACGAACACGTCATCATCCCCCGGCTTTTCGGCTATAACAAAACCGTACCCATCCTGATGGAGGGATAAAACCCCCTCGCGCGACTCTTTTTGGCGATCATGACTTTTTCTTTTATAATTCATTTTTTTCATATCGGGGAAGATAACAGAAATGCAGACAAGGTCAATGGTAATGGAGTCACCCACTAGGCCCCACTATCATTATTATTTTTTGAGATCCCTGACAATTCTTTTTGAGGTCAGAAGGATCGGTTTGGGGGCGAAAGCCTTAAGGCTGTCAGAAACAATTAATCGCAGTTTTTGCATTTGCCCGCAAATATAAGGGATATCGATATCAAGACCGGCCTGAAAGATGGATTTGAGGTCGTCCAGATCATTGAACCGGCTTCGGTCGTTTTGCAATGAATATAGTTTGGAAATAATGACGTCCTCTTTTGTCAGGCATGGGAGGGGGCCGAACCCAAAATCTATCTCATTGAATTTGGCGCGTTCGATAGCCTTTTCGAACCACGGCATTTTCGGCAGGATAAAATCGAGGCCGATCTTTTTTTCATCCTTTTTTGCCCTTCCGGCGATGATATACGGGGTTGTGTTCTTTTTCTTGATCGCGAACATGGGCCCGCCCTCTAAGTCTGCCTTTCTGATGATGTGGGGCTCTAACTCAAACTGTCTGATTATCGAAGATGCCACCTCCTGCGTTCTTTCGTCAGAAAATATCAAAAAATCGAGGTCATTTGTGGTTCTTTCATTCTTTCTATAGATCGAGGCGACCAACCCCCCGGCCAAGGCATAATCAACATTACTGTCATTCAATTTCTTCACAACTGGTATGTAATTGAGGGAGTTATCCACGCCGCGCCGGCACGTAAGTAGCCG
>CAZHVX010000144.1:0-5794 GCA_964536295.1 uncultured Pseudomonadota bacterium | reverse complement strand
GGTGTAAATTCACCAGTAATTGTCAATAGTTGGGACATAAATCCCCAAAATTCCAAGTTCTTGTTTTAATACCCTAGTAATATCAACATCTTAGAGCCTTCCATCTTGGCAAGGTTATTGCTTACAATAATGAACAGAGGATAATATGGCTGAGAATAGATATATCGATAAACAAAAACCTTCACCGGATATGACTAAATTTATCGGTGAAGATCATAAGTCTCGGAAATTCTTTGAGAGTATGCGCGAAAGCACTCAGGAAAAAGACGACTATCGAAAACAACGGAATCCGAGAAGTCGTTTCACCAATAATTCGCCTAAAAACGTCGCTCCGTATAGTGGAGCGGATAAATACGCAGGACAGGTTGAAAAGAAGTCAGATTACGAACAGCTAAAAAAGCTTCCCCCCCATGGCACTGCCGTACAAAGGAACATTAGTCCATACTCAGATCCCACTTTGGTAAAGTATCTTGAAGCGGTAATGAACATCAAAGGTAAAATTCTCTCGAAGTAGTGATTAAAATCAAAAACTTATAGCCAATTCTTCAGAAATTCCAACTATTTGACGTTTTTTCTTGCATTATGAATATCCGTATGCTAGTACCTCGACACATTTAATTTAACGACTACGTTCGCTCGGTACTAGTGCTGAGCATGCAAATTTTGACGATTAGATCAAAATACTTACAAGAAAAACCCGTCAAAATTTGCTGGTCGAAGCACTGGTCAACGCTGCAAATTGAATAATGGACAGAGGTACTCAAAATGAAAGAAAAGATTCACCCAAAGCTAAATGAAATCACAGTAAATTGTGCTTGCGGAAACAACTTCAAGACCCTTTCAACCCTAAGCGGCAATATGTCGGTTGCCATCTGCTCAAATTGTCATCCCTTCTTTACAGGGAAACAGAAGCTGCTTGATTCGGCGGGACGTGTTGAGAGGTTCCAGAAAAAGTATGCTAAGTTTAATGAAGCACACAAAAAGACACAAAAGACTGAGACTACAAATTCCGAGAATTAGCTAATACATAGTGCCTATGTGGCGCATTTTGAAACCCATTGGAGGAGTGCTTGCAACATCCAATGGGTTTTGTTTTAATCACAGAAAATTATGTTCGATAAACTAAATGAAATAGAGAAAAGATATCAAAAGATCGAAGAGATGCTCTCTGATCCAAAGATTATATCCAACCAACAAGAATTTCAGAAATTGATGAAAGAGCGTGCCGGCATTTTGAATCTTGTCGGAAGCTATCGTAAATACCGAACCATTAAAAACCAGATCAATGACACAAAGGAACTTCTCAACGAGGGTGATGAAGAGATCAGGACGATGGCCAAAGCAGAGCTGGATAACCTCACACAACAAATTGAACAGATTGAATGTGAATTAAAAGTTTTTTTACTTCCAACGGATCCAAATGATGAAAAAAATATCATCCTAGAGATCAGAGCTGGAACGGGTGGCGATGAGGCCGCCCTTTTTGCCGGAGATCTTTACAGAATGTACACAATGTATGCCGAAACCAAGAGATGGAAGATTGAGGCTTTAACCTCTAGCCCAACCGGCCTTGGAGGTTTCAAGGAAATTATCTCCATGATCAGTGGAGAAAAAGTCTACAGCAATCTCAAGTACGAAAGTGGCGTTCACCGCGTGCAAAGAGTTCCCCAAACCGAAACCTCTGGAAGAATCCACACCTCTGCGGTTACCGTTGCCGTCTTACCAGAAGCCGAAGACCTGGATGTTAAGCTTGAAGAAAAAGATATTCGCGTAGATGTTTACAGATCTTCAGGACCGGGGGGACAGTCAGTTAACACAACCGACTCGGCCGTACGAGTCACGCACATACCTACCAACCTGGTTGTTACGTGTCAGGATGAAAAGTCCCAGCATAAAAACAAAGCAAAGGCCCTAAAGATCCTAAAGGCCCGCCTAAAGGACAAGATGGAGCAGGAACAGGCAGATGAAAGGGCCGCAACAAGAAAGGGAATGGTTGGAAGTGGTGACAGGAGCGAACGCATCAGAACATACAACTTCCCTCAGGGACGGTTAACAGATCACAGAATAAATCTTACACTTTATAGACTGGAAAGCATTCTTGAAGGCCAACTTGATGAGGTCATTGATTCCTTAAGAACACATTTTCAAACAGAGGCTCTAAAAGGCAACTAAAATGACATGGACTGTTCTTAAACTAATTCAGTGGACGGAAGAATATTTCAAAAAACACAACGTGCCCAATCCAAGACTGGATGCCGAATTACTATTAAGCCATCTCCTCAAAAAGAAACGGATCGATCTTTATCTTCAATTTGATGCTCCGCTAAATCAGAGCGAACTAGCCTCCTTTAAAGAGCTTGTAAAAAGGCGCATCGCGCGCGAACCACTTCAGCATATTACGCAAACCCAGGAATTCTGGTCGCTACCAATTAAGGTCACCCCTGATGTTTTGATTCCAAGGCAGGAAACGGAGCACATAATTGAACATGCCTTAAAATTGTTTAACAAAGATTCTTTAATTCAGATACTTGATATCGGAACAGGTAGTGGAGCTATAGCAGCCGCACTTGCCAGTGAATTTCAAAACGCAAAGATTACAGCTACAGATATCTCAGAAAAAGCACTAGTAGTTGCAAAGGAAAATTTATTACAATTTGGCGATCAAATAATCCTCAAAAAAACAAACCTCTTTGATGATATCCAGGGCAATTTCGATTTAGTTGTTTCCAATCCCCCATATGTTTCCAAAAACGATTTGGATTCCATGCAAAGTGAGGTAGGGAATTACGAGCCCCACTTGGCCCTTTTTGCAGGGAACGATGGCCTGGAGATAATAAAAAGAATAATAAGTGGCGCATCAAGACATTTAAATCCCAAGGGATGGCTAATAATGGAATTTGGCTACAATCAGGGCGGTGCCATTCTTTCCTTGATTAATGAGGAGACGGATTATACTAATAGCGCTATCCACAAGGATTATTCTGGTAATGACAGGATACTAACAACGCAGAGAAAATAAGATGGATAAATTAATTATAAATGGCGGCAAACCTCTTTCGGGTACTATTTCAATTAGTGGCGCAAAAAATGCGGCCCTTCCAATTTTATCGGCGTGCATCTTAGCAGAGGGTAATTGTAATCTTAAAAATATCCCAAATGTCGTCGATATAAAAACGATGTTGAATCTTTTAAGGAGCATGGATATCTCCGTTGAAGGCCATTCCTCTAACATTAAGATCAACACCGACAATCTATCGTCACATGTTGTTCCCTACGAGCTTGTCAAAACAATGCGAGCATCTTCAATGATACTTGGCCCACTTTTGGCAAGGCAAAAAAAGGCATCCGTATCACTTCCCGGCGGATGTGCCATAGGAGCAAGGCCCTTGGACCTCCATCTCAAGGCATTGCAAAAAATGGGAACCAAGGTCTCAATAGAGGGTGGCTATATCCACACCAAAACAGAAAAATTACATGGAGCACATATCAGTTTTGACATAGTAACCGTAACTGGAACCGAAAACATCATGATGGCTGCAACATTAGCGGATGGTAAGACGATCCTTGAAAATGCGGCACAGGAACCAGAGGTGGCTGACCTTGCTAATTTTCTAAACAAAATGGGGGCCAAGGTTAAGGGAGCCGGAACACCAAGGATCGAAATCGAGGGGGTGGATAAACTACACGGAACAGATTACACGATTATCCCCGATCGAATCGAAGCCGGAACCTATATAATGGCTGCCGGAATTACAGGTGGAACAATAAAATTAGAAAACTGCCCACACCATTTTCTTGAAGCAACATTAAACAAACTGCAGGACGCAGGATTAGAAATTACAATGGCAGATAATACATTAACCATTACCGGTCCAGATGAAATTATTAGTACCGATATCACAACTGCACCCCACCCCGGCTTTGCAACGGATCTTCAGGCACAATTTATGGCCCTGATGACCATCGCAAATGGGACAAGCATTATATCCGAAACAATCTTTGAAAATCGATTTATGCACGTAAGTGAATTAAATAGGTTGGGCGCCGATATCACCGTTGAAGGCGGAACTGCAATCATTAAGGGTGTAAAAAAGCTTTCGGGCGCTCCATTAATGGCAACCGACTTAAGGGCAAGCGCATCGTTGGTGCTTGCAGCCCTTGCCGCAGAAGGCACAACAGAGATCCATCGTACCTATCACCTTGACCGTGGGTATGAAGACCTGGAATCGAAGCTCTCCAGGCTTGGCGCCGATATTAAAAGAATTCGTTAACATCTTGATCATATCAAAAAACATTGCTATATTTCGTCCATGAATCTAATACCACTATTATACCTAAAAGACAAAAAGGCCGTATTTAAAGGCGATTCTGGAGAAATTCAACACACTGACCCATTTGAACTTGTTGGAGGATGGGTACGAGGGGGAATAAATTGGCTACAGATCAACGATCTGAATATGTCCCCCACATCTACAAGCCCAAATGAAGAGATTGTATCTGAGATCATCAAGAGATTTTCATTAAATGTTCAGCTTACAGGAAATTTCAAAACTCAAAATGATATCGAAAAGTATTTAAGTATCGGTGTAGAAAAAATCATCCTGGGTTCCATTGCTTACCAAAATCCAGATATCACAAAAGAGGCGTGTCAAAATCATCCCGGAAAAATAGGTGTCAATATTGATGTCAAAAACGACAAAGTGACTATTCCGGGATACATCGTTGCCGCAAATAAATCCGCGTTGGATTACGCAGAACGGTTCAACTCGTATGGCGTTTCACTTTTTATACATTCAAATGTCGACGAAAACAATGAAACACAGGAACATCACCTAAGTGCAATCAAAGACTTCTGCCAGAAATGTCAAATTCCTATCATCTGTTCGAACCAGGTACAAACACAGGGTGACTTTAGTGATTTTTTAAAGATAGAGCCCTTCGGACTTATGGGGATGATCGTAGATAAGGCTCTTTATGAAAGAAGGTTCGATCTAAATTCCGCGATTACATATATTAACGATCAAACCCTATCAGGGGACGATGAACCAACCCTAATTCCATAGTATTCTGTCACCGCAGAAGCACAGGATATAATGGAATGCGCAGAAAAGTTCGGCGTCTTCATTCCTGTTCTGCGTCTCTGCGGTGAATAAAATAAGAGGAGGTTGAAATGTCTGATGACTGCATCTTTTGTAAAATTATCAAGGGCGAAATTCCATGTGATAAGATTTACGAGGATGAAAAGATGATAGCCTTCAAGGACATCAATCCAAAGGCCCCTGTTCATGTATTATTCGTTCCAAAGGAACACATTCCAACTGTGAACGACATTAAAGATTTTTCGATTGTCTCTGATATTTATAAAGTTATACAAAAGATTGCAAAAGAAATGAATATCGCTGAAAGTGGTTATAGAATTGTGACTAACTGTCAAGTCGAAGGAGGCCAAGAAGTTTTTCACCTACATCTGCACATGCTAGGAGGGCGCCCCTTAAAGGGGATGTGCTAGCATCGGTTCTCTTGTTTCCACGAAAGGTTGTACCTTCCCATTCTAAAATGGATCGGTTTGCTCAAAATTAGATCACTTGATGCAGATCCACAGCGACATTTAACGATTGAAGGTTCACGAGGGCATAATCACCTGTTTACAAATCTTGAATCTGACAATCCCCCCCTCGCCAATCCCTTACTTCCGAAACTGTTTACTGTTCGGTTTTCCGGAAAGTTACTATAAAGCCCTATGGGAGTGGTGGAAAATACGTTTTGTTGACTCTTGTGTCATTCTGAGTCCGCC
>CAZHVX010000143.1:0-5851 GCA_964536295.1 uncultured Pseudomonadota bacterium | reverse complement strand
GGAACAACCTGCCTATCTAAACCAGGTTCCGCAGATTGTTGATGTGATGAAAAAATCACCGGCATATGAGGCCGGTTTAAAGAAGAATGATTTGATTGTATCAATCAACGACAGCGAGGTAGAGAACTGGGCCGATGTTTCCAATAAGATATTGATATCCGCAAAAGATACCCTGCATTTTACAATTAAAAGGGATAACGAAATTTTAAATAAGGATATTAATGTTGTTTCGATTGGTGGTAGCGTTGGTGGTTTTATTGGGATAAACCCCACAATATTTTACAAGTCAGAGGCAATAGTTGAGGATGTTGAAGAAAATGGTCCCGCCTTTAAGTCGGATCTTCAAAAGGGTGACAAAATTATAATGATAAATGGTGAAAAGGTTATTTCCTGGGAATATATGCTCCATGCGATTGCCTTGAATCAGGGCGAAGCTATGAAATTTACAATTCAGAGGGGAGGGGCCATTGTATCACGCTATATTTCCCCAACATTTAATGAAGATCTAAAGAGATGGACGATTGGAATTTTGGGGAGGCCGACGGAATCAATGGTTCCGATGGAGCTTGTAAAATATGGATTTGCGGATGCCTTCAAAATGGGGCTTAAAGAAACCTATAAAATTACATCTATGGTGGGTGAGGTTTTGGGGCGCCTGGTTACATTTCAACTCTCATATAGGGCATTGGGTGGACCTATTTTGATCGCCAAAACATCCATGGCCGCTGCCAAACTTGGGCTTGTACCGTTCTTATACTTCATGGCCTTCATGAGTATTCAATTGGGAATTTTGAATTTGCTTCCAATTCCAGTTTTGGATGGTGGGCACATTGTTTTTCTAACGATCGAAAAGATTATCCGTAAACCGTTAAATATAAAGGTGAGGGCGGTTGCAAACTATATCGGTTTAGCAGTCTTGCTGAGTCTGATTGTGATGATTACCTGGAATGATTTGGATAGATTTTGGGGAATCGGCAAGCTTGTAACGAATTTGTTTAATTAGTTATTTCTTAACCACGAAGACACAAAGTCACTAAGAATTATTTTGGCTGATTTAGTGAAAACTCAGCGTGTCATCGCGAGGAGTATAGCGATGTGGCCCTGCCTGCCGGCAGGCAGGGATCCCCCGTAATCAAGTGTTTATAGGAGATTGCCACGCTCATCTTATTCGCTCGCAATGACGCAGTGACTTGGTGGTTTAAAAATATGAAGATATTGGCAATTGATAGTTCAACTCCACAAAGCTCTGTAGCGCTATCGCGGGACGATAAGATAGTTGCAGAGGCGCGGATGGAGTCCACGCCAAGCCTGGCGGAAAAGCTTCTTCCTAATATTGACGAAATTTTAAAAAATGTCGGCTGGAATATAAAGGATATCGAGGGCATTGCTGTAAGCATTGGCCCAGGCTCATTTACTGGCTTGCGTATCGGTTTAGCCACCGCAAAGGGAATTGCCTTGGCCAATAATATACCAATTGTTGGTGTATCATCACTAGAGATCCTTGCGATGAATGGATCTGGTTCTGATTTAATTGTAGTTCCAATTATCGATGCGCGCAAAAAAGAGGTTTACACAGCAGCGTATCTTTGTCATTGCGAGCCTGGCGAAGCAGTTTCCATCGAGGGAATTTTCCCAGAACAAAATATCTTGCCGGACAATTTAGTTGGTAAGTTGAAGGATTTTAAACGAAGATGTTTACTCATGGGTGATGGTGCCATCTTGTATAAAGATATTTTATTAAATGGCTTAGGCGATATGGCTGTGATGGCGGATGAAAAAGATATGTATCCTAAGGCGGCAAACATTATCCATCTGGCATGTCCAAGGTTTAAATCGGGGGAAGTTGACAATCTGGCTTCGTTAGCGCCCAACTATATCCGTCGCCCTGATGCTGAACTACGTTTAAAAAGCTGATTTTCGACTGGATTAACAGGATTCTTTTTTGCTTAAAAAAATCCAGTAAATCCTGTCAAAAAGGAATTATGCAAATTGTATTAGTAGAGCCTCAAATTCCACCCAACACCGGCAACATTGCCAGACTTTGTGCCGCAACCCAAACTACCCTACATATAGTAAGACCGATTCCATTTCGGATGGATGATAAGACCTTGCGTCGCTCTGGTTGCGATTATTGGGATCATGTGAAAATAGTTTTTCATAATTCGCTGGAAGAGTTTCTTTGTCATTGCGAGCGAAGCGAAGCAATCCCCAGCGAACAATTAAAAGATGGAGATTGCCGCGCCTCTAACGAGGCTCGCAATGACAGGGGTGAAAACCTCTATTTCTTCTCCAAAAAAGTAACCAAACCATATACATCGGTTAAATATCACAAAAATGACTATCTTATCTTTGGATCAGAAACCTACGGGCTATCCGAAGAAATCATAAAAAAGCATCCAGAGCAAACGTTGACTATACCCATGTCAGGGCCGGTACGAAGTCTTAACTTGTCAACCTCCGTTGGCATTGTATTATATGAAGCCTTAAGGCAAGTGAATGAATGGTGAGGTTGCTTTACCGCGGAGTTCGCTAAGAGAGTGTGTCATTCTGAGGGAGGGCAACGACCGCCCGCCACCTATATATATTATGATGTGGGCGGGTCCGCCTCTGGCGGAAAGAATCCAGTGTAGTTCACTGGATCCCTGCCTGTCCGGCAGGCAGGCTTCACTCCCTCTGGTCGTTCAGGATGACAAAAAACAGCGCTCTTTGCGCTCTCAGCGGTGAAAAAGGAGTAAAATGAAATCAATTGAACTGAATGGTAAGAATCTAAATCTCAATGTTATAAAATCATTCATGCAGGGTGATTGTAAGATTGCAATTGCAAAATCATTCCAGGCGAAGATTAACAAGTGCCGTGATTTTATCGAGGAAAAAATTAAGAGCCATGAACCTATCTACGGCGTCAATACTGGTTTCGGATTATTCGCAAATAAAAAGATTGATGATAAGGATTTATTGGAACTTCAGAAAAATCTAATTCTTTCACACGCCGTTGGTGTAGGCGAACCTTTTACAGTTGAGATTGCAAGGCTAATCATGCTTTTCCGTGCCAACGTCCTGGCGGCAGGTTATTCCGGGATCCGTTTGGAAACATTGGAGATGTTGGTTGATATGATCAATAAAGGTGTAACTCCGGTTATTCCTCGAAAGGGTTCTGTAGGCGCAAGTGGTGATCTGGCGCCACTATCCCATATCGTTCTAACCATGATGGGACATGGGGATGCCTTTTACGGTGGGGATCGCATGCCTGCGTACGAGGCGCTGGAGCGTGCTGAGCTAAAACCAATTCGGCTTGCGGCAAAGGAAGGATTGTCTCTTGTTAATGGAACACAGTGTATGCTTGCAATGGCATCGTCGGCATTGATTCGTGCAGAAAAATTAATTAGGCACGCAGATATTGCGGGTGCGTTATCGATTGAGGGTGATAGGGGTTCTGCTAAACCATTTGATGAACGAGTTCATAACCTTCGTCCGCACCCCGGACAGATCAAAACCGCAGAGGATATACTAAAGTTAATTGATGGTAGTGAAATCATAGCGGAGCATAACGATTGCACGCGTGTTCAGGATCCATATTCATTCAGATGTATTCCTCAAGTTCACGGAGTAGCAAAGGAGACATTTGATTATGTGAAGAACATCATTGAACGCGAGATGAATTCATGTACAGATAATCCATTGGTCTTTGCTGAAGATGGCGATATAATTTCGGCCGGTAATTTTCACGGTGAGCCTTTGGCCGTTGCCTGTGATTTTTTAGCGATTGCAATTGCAGAGCTAGGATCCATATCCGAGCGCAGGGTTGCATGTATGCTGGATCCCAAGCCGGATGAGCTTCCGACCCAGGGTTTGATAAAAAATTCAGGACTAAATTCAGGATTTTTCATGCCTCATGTTACAATGGCGGCACTTGTATCTGAGAACAAAACACTTTGTCATCCTGCAAGTATTGATTCGATACCAACGTGGGGACGTCAGGAGGATCATGTTTCTATGGGGGCGTGGGGTGCGAGAAAACTTCTTAAAGTCATTGGCAACGTTGAAACGGTTATCGCAATCGAGATGCTGGCCGCATGTCAGGCGATAGATGTTCAGGAAAAGAAATTAGATCCAGGCGTTGGTACAAAGGCAGCATACGATGCCATCCGCAAAAAGATCCCAACCTTGAAGCGCGACCGTTGGTTGGGCAAAGATATAGAGGAGATGATAAGCTTGCTAAACGAGGGGAAAACTTTTGAATTAGTGTGACATTATGATTAAGACTTTACCAAATCCTGAATATCTAAGGGAGCTTCTAAGGCGCATCAAAGGGGCTCGAAAGAAGATAGTGGGCGTCAACTATTTGGCCAACCTCGACGTTACAGATAATGCTAAATATCTAAGAAGTGATCCTGTTGGAAAGCTTGGCCGAGCATTGATTCAAGCGAAAAAACGAGGGGTTGATGTAAGTATTATTCTTGAGGGATCTAAGTTCACGCAGAACTATCCATTTTATAAAATGCTTAAAGAAAAGGGGGCTGATGTATGGCTTGATACATCAAAGACCTTTATTCATCAAAAGGCCGTGCTTATTGATAATCGGTATTTGTTTGTAGGGAGTCACAATTGGTCAAGGACGGCGCTTACAACAAATGAAGAGGTCTCAGTTCTTGTGGATGGTCCCTCGGCGATAAGGCGTTTTTTAAGTGAGTTTAAAAAGATCTCTGCTCAGCGCAAGCTGATTCGAAAGAGAACAAAAACAAAAAAAATAGACATTCCAAAAAGCTTCATTGATGAGTTTATGCCCAAATTGTTTCGGGCGCATACCCTGCTTGCATTTAGACTTTATTTGATTTTTCTAGGGGAGGATAAGGGCACTTATAGTGCGATTCCTATTGATGAAAAAAAATGGGGCATCAAGTTGGGGTTCAGTCTAAAAAAGGCAAGAAAAAATCTTAGTAAAAATTATAAGAGATATTTTTATAAGAGAAGGCTAAAAGGTTTATTGGAGATTTTAAGAAATAAGTACAAAATAATTCGTATCGACAGGGATGCGGATGTTGTAAGCCGCATGCGTCTTCCGCAGAGTACAATGAAGATCTCAATTCCAGATACGTTTTGGGAACATGGATGGTATCTGCGACTTAGTCTTCCTGCAATATACTTTTATTTTATATCTCTTTTGGAACTGCAAAACAGCCCCTTCTACCCATGGTGGTCACTCTCTTTGAAAAAAGTTGGGCGTCGTTATAGATGTGTTCCCACAGTTCTTGCAAATGGGGTAAGGGAGTTGGCTGACTATAACATCTTAGAAATTCTTAAAGACATCCCTGTAAAGAGGGGAAATCGTTATACACAGGAAGCCGGTTACTATAGGTTGAATCCGTTTTACGATGTGAAGGGTTTTGAAAAAGACATTCTGAAACTACAAAAGAAGTTTTCAAAAAGGGTAGTGCGTTTAAGCAGGGAGTTTGCGGCTATCCTATATGCTTCTCATAATTTGGAGACCCTCCATTTTATATGTGGTCTGATTAAAAGCCGCGGAGAGCGCAAGGTGCGTGAAGCCTTTAAGATAATATCGAAAACAAAAATATCCAGCTCCAAACGAAGGCTGGATTATCTTATGATTCTGATGGAAAGAGAAGGATAGGGTCAGGTTTGACGAGCAACTACGTTTCGAACCTCGGAGATATGCTGGTTGTCTTAAAAAAGATTTCAAACTATTGGGATATTAAATCGGAGATAGAAGACCTTGCATATAAGGTCACATTTGAAAAAGGCCGCCAGATTGTAACCTCAACGGTTTTAATAGATGAAGACGAATTTAAAAACGGTTCCTCTCCCCTGATAATTAATATTCGCAAAGAGGGAA
>CAZHVX010000142.1:0-5897 GCA_964536295.1 uncultured Pseudomonadota bacterium | reverse complement strand
GAATCAAAATCTCCGGAACCGACAATATAATCAAATCAACAACCATCTCCAACTTTGACTACGGTGTTTATCTCGATTCCACCGCACAGAATGTCAAGCTTACACAAAATGAATTTCAGGGGGCGTTTACGGAACTCGTCCACCTGGAACCCGGCGCAAATGGGGATATTCAGCCGATTGATACGGTGTCGGAAGATGCGAAGGTGTGGCGGCATATGGATGCTACCGGCACAACGGTAGAACAGATTTTAGGCATTATTGAACAACAGGGCACGGTTGAGTTGTATAAGAAGTCACCAGAAACTCTGTCTCATGTGATTGATTGTCCGATCAAAGTCGTAGAGGAGACGGATTATTCAGGATCGGAAAAAATTCCGGCGGGATCCCTTGTCTTTATTTGTGAGAATTTTGCAGTTCAGTTGAATGATCATGTACAATTAATCTTTACTGCTAGCACAAATAACACTTCGAGCTTTTCTGCCCCCATGAAGCTTGAAGATTTTCTCGAATTTACCGCTCCAACTATCTCCCTTGATGAACAAACCACCGTTGTGGAGGAGGAAAAAAAGGAAGAAATCACTGACGACCAATATGCATCCTACTTTGAACAAACCGATTTAGATGACGACGACGATTCGGATGATAAAAATGCCGCTGACGGCGCTTCATCCGGCACAAATCCGGTCAACACCGGCTTCACCTGCACCCTTGATCCATATACCACGTCATCCGGCCCGCAAATCCTGATCACCATCCTTATGTTCTTAATACCCATCGTTACCATTAGAAAGTTTTCCCATGGTGATATCTAGCCGATTGATACAGTGTCGGAGGATTTCTTATATCTGTGATTCTTCCAGTGTGGCAATTCTTGATTCGTGATTTTCTAATACATTAGAAAATTTATCGATTTTTCCTGACAGATGGACATCTATTGTTTTAATAGCCTGTGTATTTTCCTCAATCTTTTTCGTGTTTTCATCAACCTTTTTTGTCAAACCTTTGATTTCGGTTTGCACGCCTATCACTTCGGATTTGAGACCCTTGATTTCATGGGTGTGATGGGTAAGTGCCGCTTCTACGGTCCCAAATCTTTGATTCATTTCCTTCAGCAGTTCACGATCTCTCTTTTCTGACTTAGCTTCCGATTCCTCAACGACCTCAATTACCCCCTTCATTTCCGATTTAAGGCTTTCAATTAAAATCGCATTATAGTGTTCGATGGTTTCTTTTCCACTAAGGTTCTTCACCTCTGTTTTTATTGTGGCTTCTTTGGTTCTCTTTTTCATTGATACCTCTCATTTACCGCCAAAATCTTCCTACCCTGCCTCAAAAAAATTGTCAAATTTATTTACGATAAAATAAAATGAACAATCATATCAAGATGTTAAATGTGGTTAAAAACTCCGCAACTTACCGTGGATTTGTTTGGGAGACAAATAATGAAATAATGGGGTCAGACCTTCATTTTCACACTTCCTTCTAATGCTGATGTGTCCAGTGTTTCCGGCCATTAAATATCTCAAAAGTCAAAAAGAATTATTTTTTCGTATCTTATAATGTACAACTTGAAGATGTTTTTTGACTTTTGTCGATTTGCGTACCTCGGAAAGCCTGAATTGGCGTGATATTGCGCGAAGTGTGAAAATGAAGGTCTGACCCCATTATCTTGTCTAAAGTTTATCAATAATAGCGTTGGCTTGGTTTTCCAGATCATTAAGGTCGCCGACGTTGTCGATTACAAAATCGGCACGTGTCTTTTTATCATACAGCGGAAGCTGCGAATTGATGCGCGCGAGGATATCCTCCCTGGAAAAGTTCCATTTTTTCTGAGCGCGTTTTATTTGATCCTCCTGGCTGCACCAGACAACAACCACTTTATCCATTTCGGTTTCCCATCCACATTCATAGAGTAGGGGAATGTCCAAAATAATTGTGGCCTCGCCCTTAGATATAAAGTATTGAATCTCATTTTCTATATGCGCCTTTACAAATGGATGAACAATGTTTTCGAGGGTCTTTCTCTTTGATTCATCAGAGAAAACAAAACGTGATAAGACATCTCTATTTATCGATTTATCTTTATCCAGTATTTTGTTTCCGAATATTTCAATGATTTTACTATATGTAGGCGAATCGATTTCAAGGGCCTCGTGGGCAACGATGTCGGCATTGATAACCGGGAAACCCCTTTGTTTAAAGACGTTGGCGACGGTTGTTTTGCCGGAGGCGATGCCACCCGTTAAGCCGATGATTTTCATTTTATCTCTGTTTTGATACATTTTTTTATAGCTGAGAGCTGAGAGAACTTTGCTGAGAGGATTTAGTTGATCTATAGTGTTGTTATTAAATTCTGGATCCCTGCCTTCGCAGGGATGACAATTTTCTTAACTCTCAGCTAAGTACTAAGTTCTAAGCACTTGTATTTTTCATCGAAAGGATAAAGTCGATCAGTGGTTGTACCGCTGCCTCGCCAAAATCCCGGATCTTGCGTATCAATTTATCCTGATCTTCCATATTTTTTACATTAATCAACTTGATGATTAAATCGGAAACCAGCTCCCACTCGGGGGTTAACCTTTCATGAACCTGCTTTAGATTTGGATTTTCTATCTCCTGTTTTTTCATCAGCCAATCTAAGGATTCAGAAAATTCTTCCTTTCCCCATTCACCACCGACCTGGTCCTGGGCCTGGATAAGTTTTTCATATAGCGATGAACACTCCGAATTATATTTAAGCGCCTTTTTATATTTCTTTAAGGCTCTTTTATGTTTCCCCTTATTGAAAAGGTTGTCTCCCTTAGCTTCTAACTTTTTTGCCTTGTCAGGATTTTGTTTTTTCATCATCTATTTCCTTTGTTGTGGGTTTGTGATTCCACAGCCGCTGCGTCTTTAGTAGATCTTCTTTTTTTATTTTAACTTTATCCTTTTCCATAATTTTGAAACAGGATTAACGCTGATAAACGCGGATATTTTTTTGTTTGATTCTACCGCAAAGAGCGCTGAGACCGCTGGGTTTTGTTGTATGTCGATAATTTATTCTGAATTCGCGTTGCGAACGTTGTAGGAGCAAATACCGAAGTAAGAATAAATTCTTATTGGCGTATCTACTCCTACAACGTCATCCGCCTGTATGGCGTATGATTCAGAATAAATAAACACTCTCTGCGAGCTTTGCGTGCTCTGCGGTTAACCCTATTAATTTTGTCAAAGAAATATTCTAAATCTATCTGCGTTCATCAGCGTTCATCCTGTTGCATTATTAGGATCATTTTGTAACAAATTACGTGCAATATCAAGTAATTGTTCGCGGGTGTTCATTTTAGGATCATCCAGCACCACCTCTACAAGCTGCTTGATTATCCCTCCGATGCCGGGGCCCTCAGGGATCCCAAGACCCATGATGTCCTTCCCACCTATTGCAAGGTCCTTGGGGCCAAAGGGTGGCTTTTTATCAAGCTCTTCCTTAATGCGCTTTCTTAATTTGAGCACGCCCTTGATCCCCGCTGGATATTTTCCACCCCTATTATCCGATAATCTCAAATCCATCAACTTGAAGATTAGGTCCTCGCCGATTTTGTTTATAAACCTGCGGATAGCCCTTTCGGAAAAATATGATTTTGTATCGAACATGTGGTTTTCTATCAGTTTGAGGATGTTTTTCGGGTCCACGCCGATGCAATTGATTTTTAGTTCCTCTAGTTTTTTTCTGGCCATTCGTTTCGATACAATCTGATGACCAAAGAAGGCGACCCTCTGTTGGTCCTCGATAAAGCGCTTTGTTCGTGCCTTGCCGGTGTCATGGAATATCGTGGCAATCATTACCTCCATGTCACCGGGACCTAGAAGCTCTTTGTCGGCGCGGGCCGCATCCAAAACCTTCATTGTATGGTTCCACACATCATCCTTGGGTTGTTTATCCTGCTGGATTCCGATGATTGCCTCTAATTCAGGGAATAGATGATGGATGATTCCCGTCTTCCGCATTATTTCAAAGCCGATAGATGGTTTTGGTGCACGCAATAATTTTTCGAGCTCAAATGAAATCCTTTCCCCCGATACTGTTTTTATAAGATCGGCATGTTGCCTCATAGATTCAAGGGTGCGATCTTCGATCTCTAGATTAAACCGTGTTGTAAATTGCACCGCACGAAGTAGGCGCAGGGGATCTTCCAAAAATGCATTATCGAAGACCTGGCGAAGGAGGTTGTCCTTGAGATCTTTTTCCCCATTGAATGGATCGACAAGTTTCTTAGATTCAATGTTCCACGCCATGGCATTGATGGTAAAATCGCGTCTTCCAAGATCCTCTTCGACGGGGAGGGTGTGATCAAAAGCGACCTGGAAATCTTTATGTTTAACTCCCGTAGAAATTTCTTTTCTTGGAATTGCAATATCATAAGTTAATCCGGTTTCTTTGTGTGGCGAGAATTTAATCACGCCAAAAAATTTGCCAACAAGCGCAACCTTGCCGAATGGCTTTAGGATTGCGATGAGGGTATCCATCGGAACTCCGGTGACAAGATAATCCCTATCCTTCAGCTCTCTCTTTAATAGGCGATCTCTGACGGTTCCACCAACTTCAAAGATGTTACCGCCCGCATTTATGATCTCAAGGGTGAACATAATTTTTTGGTTATTCTTCCGGCAGGAAGCTTTTAATAGAGGCCTTTGCCGCAAGGGAAGCGAGCCATTGTTCCAGGACCTCATTTTTGTTTCTAGCCATAAGCTGTTTTGATAATTCCTCGGAGCCCTCTTGCCATGAATCTTCCGGCGCGACCTCTCTTTTTTTAAGAAGTAATACGTAGTATCTTCCACCGATGTATAAAGGTTCGGCTAATTTACTGTTTTCTGAATCAAGGGCGAAGATCTTAAGGTATTCATCAATGGAAGCATTTTTAATATTTAGTGTGCTCTTCTCGTTGATACTTACGGTGTATTCATTTTTCTTTAAATTGTATTTACTTAAAATTGATCTTGCCTTCCAGGTTTCGATCGTATCGTTTAATTCCTTTGCAATATTTTTAACCTCATCGGTATTTTCAACTACCTTGTCATTAACAAGCGCCTGCGGATCAATTTCTACTGACTCAAATGTCCATTTGGTGTTTTTTATTTGGTATTCTTGTAGCGCTTCAAGGGGAGAAGTCTTTTGTCCATCAGTAAAAAGTTTTCGAATCTTTGTTAACTGAATTTCGTCGCGACGAATTTTTTCAAAATCAATATTGTACTTACTCTTGAAGTAGGGGATGTATGTGTTTCTGTAAAATTCCTTATCGAATTTGCCATCGCGAACAAAAATAGGGCTCTTTATTATTTCTTCGCGTAATTCCAAATCAGTGACCTTGATACCCAGGCTATCTGCCAACTGATTTAAAAGTCGGTTGTGGATCAGTTGTCTTAGGGCTCCGTGTTTGATGCTTTGAACAAGGTATTCGGGCAATTCCTGATCGGTGTATAGATTTTTGTAGAACTGAAAAATGTTTTCGAGGGTCATCTGGTATTCGCTCATGTAAATGGGATCGCCATTGACGCTGGCAACGATTCCCTTTCCGGCACTTTTGCTTATACGACTGTAACCAAAGAAGAATATGAACGATAAAACGATCATACCAAGAAGGACCTTGATCATCCATGACGCAGCGTTTTTTCTTAAGACATCTAACATAGTGACTCCTATAATAGTTTTCCAACCTTAGCCTACCTC
Organism: uncultured Pseudomonadota bacterium; assembly: GCA_964536295.1. Classification (GTDB taxonomy): domain Bacteria; phylum UBA10199; class UBA10199; order CAZHVX01; family CAZHVX01; genus CAZHVX01. The sequence goes on along the minus strand of CAZHVX010000142.1, from coordinate 190 downwards.
CCCCCGTAAAGGGGCGTGGCCCCCTCGGGGCTTTACGCCCTAAGGGGGAGGCTAGGTGGGGGTGGAAGTGAGGGTGGCATCAACTAAAGTATCACCCTCCCCCGTAAAGGGACGTGGCCCCCGCGGGGCTTTACGCCCTTAATCCCCTCCCCTGCCTCGCCCTGCTCGTCAAGGCGGGCCTCGAGGGAGG
>CAZHVX010000141.1:0-5926 GCA_964536295.1 uncultured Pseudomonadota bacterium | reverse complement strand
TGCAACAATGATCATGATTTATGAAGATATTTTTCTAGGTAGGCCTTCAAAGGTGGCAAATCTTGCTGAGTTACGTTCCAGACTGCCATTATATCTACGCCCATATATTCATGAATTAAGATATCACGCAACCCAGCCATTCGTCGCCACGGTATGTCAGTATTTTTTTCACGAAATTCATTACTAATATTTTTTGTGGCTTCACCTATTACCTCTAACTGCCTGATTACGGCATCCTGCCAATGACTTGTGTTTAAAAATTCATCCTTACCCACCTTAACATATTCCTCAATTTTTGTAATCGCATCTCTGATATGCATCAGGAAAATTTTATCATCTTTCATAAATTAACGGCCTCCTTAAACACCTCATCTCTGATGTAGGGATTTAATGATCTTTCTGTAACTACATCCACCTTGCAGCCGAGAAAATCCTCCAGATCCTGTTTAAAGGCTATTAAGTCAAGTAAACTTCTTCCCACATCGAATGATATTAGAAGATCAAGATCATTCGCAGTTTTGCCTTTTACAACAGACCCAAAAACCCGTACGTTTGAAGCCCCGTATTTGTCAGCTATTTTCAAAATATCGGCCCTTTTATTTTTGACCAGTGTTGCAATGTCCATTTTTCCTCCTGCAACAATATACCTAATGCGGGTAAAGTTGTCTATAAAACAAAGATTTAAAGTTTATGTTTCATATAAAACACCCGGAACCCATTGAATGTGTTGACAGACTGCAAGACGCGGTTTAAGAAACAACTCAGTATCAAGCGCTGAATAAACATTTTCAACATCCTCTGTATTGGCATAATACGATCAGCGTTCATCTGCGTTTATCCTGTTTCGCAATTCTGCATCCTTCGCGCATCCATGGCGCATAACCCCTGATTATCATTATGAAAAAAGCGCGCAACTTATTGAAAAATCGGCCGAATTATTAGTCAAGTAATATTAAACGGTTAAGAACAATTATAGGCACATATTTGACGCACGATTACATAACTGCATAAAATCTCGGCATGTAAGTGACGTTAACTCCTTGAAATATAAAAACATTTTTTAAAATATCACTTGCATCTTTTAACGCTAAGTGCTAGTTTTTTAGGCATTCGGGGGAAAGAGAGAGGTTCCAGTGACAAATTCATTGGAAAAATATCGCTTCGTTCTACCCATGATTGTTTGCATCGCGATCATAAGTCTAAACACAGGATGCGGAAACAAATCCACACTTGAAGAAACAGGTGGAAGTTTGTCAGCAACCGATCCTCCAAGTTTTGACATGGCCTCCGCAGCAAAGAGTAGTGTCGCACTGGCCAACTATAATGGACGACTAACTCTGACTTTCAAAGAAAACACAAATGTGCGACTTCGCTTTGGAAAATTTGTTTCTCTTTCAGGTTACGATCTTTCATCCGTCAATGCAATACTTGGTAAATATCCACAGATAAAAATCAAACGCGCCCTCACCTCTATGTCAGAAAAAACCGCAGAGCGAATCTTCAACAAAGCGAAAGCGCGTGGAATTAATTCTACGAACTGGAATTTAAAATACACACTTACAGTTGCTGATCAAAACCTTGCAGAGGAAATTATTGATAAACTTGCCGGCCACGCCGATGTAGAGCGGATCTGGCCGGGGACAATGGTTTCATTGGCATCCCTACCCTATAGTGAATTGCCGGATTATTCGGATGAACAGAATTATTTGAAACCTCTAAGCGAAGATCCCTCCGGTGTTGATGCCGAGTATGCGTGGAACATGGGTGTTAGAGGTGCTGGTGTTACGGTCGTGGATGTTGAGTTTACGTGGGATTTTTCGCATGAAGATTTGAATATAAGTGAAGATGATATCTTGATGACCTACGTTGGCGTGACTCAGGAGGACATTGATGAGTTTAATGCAGATGAAGGCATCGTAAATCACGGGACCGCTGTTTCGGGTATCATAAACGGTAAAGATGACAACCACGGCATCACGGGTTTAGCACCTGATGCCAATTTGAACTTTTTAAGAACAGAGGGCGAAGTTGGTGCACTGATTGTAGCCTGGGCAAAGGAAAGCGTGTTGGATTGTTTGCCTAACGAAAACAACGAAATTGATTCCAATTGGTGTCCATTAAAACCCGGCGACATAGTCTTAATCGAACTTGCAGAAAATCCACCAACACCGTCAGACGTCGGCAATTGGACTCCTTCTAACCCTCCTGGGACTTCTGATAATCCACAGGCAGGGACCCTTCCCGTCGAATATAGCTATGAAGTTTTTGATCTGATAAAACAGGCAACTGCTGCTGGATTGGTAATTATTGAAGCCGCCGGAAATGGGAGTATGAACCTTTGCAACACGATGGACCCAAACAATCCATTCCAGCTCGACAAGGGATATAGTCTTTGTGCCCCGGAATATGACAGTGGCGCAATCATGGTTGGTGCGGCAAATAAAGAGGGTGACTTTATTTTCTATACGAACTATGGAAGCCGGGTCAATGTTCATGCACTTGGGGAAGGTGTTCTCTCTACTGGTTTCAAATCAAGTGAGCCGAACTATTATACTCACACGTTTGCTGGAACATCTTCTGCATCTGCCATCGTGGCTGGCGCTGCAGCTGTAATCCAAAATTATTTTAAGGAAAAATATTGGGAAGGCGCGTTTCTGAATTCATATCAGATGCGTGAGATTGTGGTTCAGTCCGGTATTAATACCGGTACATGTGTTGATTCTATCGGCTGCCAACCAAATATTCAGGCCGCATTTGATATCATTGATTCGGGTGCATACGATGACGCAGGTTGGATTGAGGCACCACCTCCCCCATTGGCGGATATCTTTGAAAGACGCGATCTAACAGCAACTCTTGATCTGGATGGCGATGATTTAGCAGAACTAATCGTCTTTAACGTACGCAACGATGGCGTTAAGGAATGGTACATTGACTACTCGAGCGATGGCGTTATCGGTGAAGATTATGACCAGATCGTCACAATCCCGGAAATGAAAATAATGGTAGAAGAAGCAGATCCAGAAAACGAAAATGAAACGATCCTTGTTGAAAAGTTGTATGAAGACAGCATCATCGTTCCGGTTTGCAACGACTACAACAGCGATGGATATACCGACCTTGCCCTATTTAACATGAAGCATGGCGTGTGGTTCATTGATTTCTCGGATCCTGATGCAGCCAACCACGGCTTTGGTGCATGGGATAGAATCTATGTAAGCAATGATTTTGTTCCATATAGTCGTCCATGGCCCGGTGATTATGATGGCAATAAGTGGATTGATTTGGCAATCGTAACACCCGATGGAAGATGGATGATAGACTTTGGCGGACCGGGGCAATACTACTACGGCAACTTTGATAAGAAGATTGACTATCTAACGGATGAGCAGCTTGAAGCCGTTGATGGCAATGGCTGGGCGTATTTGCCAGCGGCGGCATATTTTGATGGCGACAACAAGCTGGATATTGGTTTTAAGGGTCCAGATGGAACGGAATATAGTGGTATCATTCACTATATAAAGGCCTCGGACTTTCTGGATTTTGGAGATAGCATTGAAGAAATACAACACTCTTACCAATACGATATCGATTTTGGAGGTAACGATTCAATACCTGTAATGAGCAATTTTGCTTATACACCTTACAATTCTATCAATATAATATCCACAAAGAACACAAACGGTAACTGGAAGTTTGCCCTTTCCTCCACTGAATTCGAGGAAGACGGGAGTGATGGCATTTTTGGAAATGCCACATGTAGGCCGGTTGCAACTAACTACTACGGTAATCTGGTAAGCGATAGGGCTGTTTATTGTATGGGCTCGCAAAAGTGGATCATTCCTGAGTTTGAAATGAGTGAGTCTTGGGGTGATTTTACAATTGAACTCACCAAAGTTAACGAGTATGAGATGCCACTAAACGACAGCAAATATTCTCTGCCAGGCAAAACTTACTACGGCGGCATAAGTTATCAAGACAGCTTGGCGTTCTACAATGCAATGATGAATTATTTGAAGTACAAAGATAGCATCTTTCCGACGATCTACAATATCCCCTCATATTAACCTTCCTTTTAGTGTGTTAGAATTATTTATTGAATCTAATTTTCCGAAGAATAATAACAGGCAACAGCCACAGTAAAAAGATAAGATAGTTGTGTGAATTGTTTTGACTAATGATTAAGGAACATGGTCTATCTGGATCAGAAGCGACGCTGCCTGCACCACCAGATGACCCGGGCATAAATAGAAAGCCACCATCTCCACTTCCTGGATTACCCGCACCCTGTCCGGTTACCGCCTCGGCATCCGTAATGCCACCCGCTGCCATTTGATCCCCCAAATCGCTGTTGTCCGCCAGGTCATCATCTCCATCGTTATCGAAATCCGATGGGTCATCACCGCCACCCAGATCACCAATAAATTCATCCGCCGTTTCATCTGTGGCCCCTGGCGCGATTACAATTGTTTCGCCCTGAAGTTCAATAGTTGGGGTTAGAATTTTTTCTACGCAACCCGCGTCCTTGTGATCGAAAAAAGCAAACGATGATGTTTCGACATCTACAGAACCACCGTCTCCATCTACACCTTGTTGTACAGACGTAAAGTACATCTTAGTAGATGAAAGCTCGTCATTAATGGTGGAACACTCAAACACAATGCCTGTTCTATCTTCATTATTAAAACCCAGAACATCGTTCCATACGTTTGCATCGCCATAGCTTATACAATCCATATTATAATTAACTTTGTATAAATCCTGATCCAGCTTGTAAAATTGTATATATTGTCCCTGTTGCAATGGCCCAAATACCTTGCCAACTCTGCATGGCTCCTTATTTGCCGGCTTGGCATCAGCTTGGCAGTCATGTTCGGGGTCCGGTTCTATAGGATCAATGCGATAATCCAGAACCCTTGTATTGACGTTTGTATTATTGAACTCAACCAGATATTCAGCAATATTTTCATAGATATCAAATTCGTTACTATTTAAAAGTAAGCCGCTGGAATCGGTAGCTACGATACCCTTTGCCGCAACTCCATTAGTGATTGTATTGTTTGATAGTTTAATATTCTGACCATTATTAACATTGATACCAACGCCGCAATTTTTAATTGTATTCCCGACCACCTCATGCCCGCTACCGGCCAGCTGAACACCAGCTTGGCAGTTTTTGATTGTGGAATTTTTAATAATAGTAAATACGTTAGGAAAAATCGATTGTTTTATATCTATCGCAATCTGAGCTACACCATTTACACTCTCGATATTTGAATTCTCAATTTTAACCTGTGATTGAACCTCCACACCTATTTCATAATCCTTTAAATTTAATCCAGAAAACACTATTTCTCTTTCTGCTTTAGTGACAATTGCCTTTCCTTCAGCCACACTAACATCAGTTAGTTTTAGATTCTTAATTAGTACGGGATACACTGAACTGTGAATTTCCAAAACTGTATCATCTAAAGCAAAACCCTCATTAATAGTTGAGAAATCAATAAAATAAATTTCTTGTCCTTCGATCATTTCTTTAAGATCGGAAATTATAACATTACCGGTATTAATGTGTGAAGCTGGCCCGTTCAACATCTTTCCCATACAAATTGTAAGTTTCAAAAGGAACACACTATCCAACGATTCTTGATTATCTTTTTTGAAATATTTAATCTTTCCATAGCATGGATCATTTACATCAACCACTGGTTCTGCAGGTTCATTTTGGCCCTCAGTTTGTTCCGCTGGCGGAACCCAAACGCCACCGGGCGCGTTTTCGTGTGGATTTTGTGCATCGGGATTTACTGCCGTCAACGGATCGGCTCCCTGGTGCTTAACATCATCTGCAAGACGCGAACCCTTCTTGCCCCCTACGTCACGCAAACCGGCATACACACTTCCGGCAGAGAATATTACTATCACTATA
>CAZHVX010000140.1:0-5940 GCA_964536295.1 uncultured Pseudomonadota bacterium | reverse complement strand
CCGCAGGCAGGGATCCAGAGTTAACAAATTGACCTTACTGGATTCTTCGCCCGCCCCCGCCTTGCTGAACAACGCGAGGCAGGCTTGGCGAACTCAGAATGACACAAGAGTCAACAAAACGTATTTTCCACCACTCCCTTAATATTGCGCCTCAATCTTACTTAATTCTTGCTGCGCTTCGGTATTGTTTGGATCCTTCTCTAATATCTCTTTAAAAACACTTTTTGCCTTATTATAGTGTCCTTGTTTTAAATACAATTTACCTATTGTGACCGTTGAAAATTTGGGAGATGCGATTTTTGCGACTATCTTTTGAACAACCTTGTCCTGTTCTGTTTTGTAATCCTCAACATTTCTTGTTTCAATTTTAGTTGTTGTAGACTGAATTTGATTTTTCACCTCTTCCAAAATCTTTTTCGCAGCCATATTATCTGGCATTATATGTAACGCGTGGCATGCATGCTCTCTGGCCTTTGCATAATCTCCCTTTGCGATGTACGCCTTACCAATGGCAATTCTTCCACTGACCATATTGGGATGATAATACAAACCCGTTCTGCAAACACTAACTGCCTCATCATACATTTTGTATAGTGTAAAAAACTCTGCAAGTGGAACGAAAACAACAGAGGTCTGATTTTCTTGCCACATTCGGTAGTATTTTAGAAAAGTAGAATTGTCTAATAATTCTGGATGCATAGTTTAGTTTCTATATCACTATTATGTAGGTAAATTCAATCTAATAATCCGCATAAAAACAAAAACGGCCATTCATAGTACAATGAACGGCCACTACAATATCACTTATGTTGAAAATCATTCGGGAAAAACACCATCTTTATCGGATAGTTTCAAGCCAAGGGCCAAAAGAATCTTTCTTTTGGTATCCATCCGACAATTCATTCCATTTTCAACCCTATCAATAGTTAACGCGGATAAACCTGCTTTTCTTGCAAGTTCTGCCTTACTCATTAATAATTGTTCGCGATATTTTTTTACATTATTCATTTTATTCGTTGTGACGGATTCTATTAAAAAACCTTCTTGCATTTTGAACCACCTCTTTTAAATTCAATGTTGACGCGTATTATCGCCTAGGATACAAATATCGTCAAGCTTTTTTAAAAATTTTTATAATATTAATTAAATTAACATTAATTATATATAAATTATACCTAACTTCACATGTGCCGTGATGGGCTTAGTCACTGATATTATTAAGCTTTTTGTTGTTGCGACATGTTAAACGACTTTTCCAGAAAACTGGAATTAGAATAGGCCCAGATACCACCTTATAATATTCTCCCCAAAAAAGAGATAAATGATCGCAGCCGCGGCAAGAAATGGTCCATATGGTATTGCAAACCTAAAATCCCTCTTTGAGAACAATATAACGATCAAACCTATTATCGATCCAAGCATAGAACTCATCAAAAGTATCAGCATAACACCCTTCCAACCAAAAAATGCACCGAACATTGCGGCAAGCTTCACGTCTCCACCTCCTAAACCCTCTTGTTTCCGAAGCAATTCATAGGCCATGGCGACAAGATAGAGCGTCCCTCCACCAACCAATATCCCTAAAATCACAGTTATTGCCGACATTTTAAGGGATTCTTCACTTAGGACTAAATGGACAATTGCACCGACTAATATCCCAGGAAGAGATATTATGTCGGGAATAATTTTATGTGCCAGATCAATAAATGACACAACCACCAAAGGAGCAATCAATAAGCAAAAGTATAAGAAATATGGAATGGGTTCTTTGAAATAGCACCAGGTCCCAAGTGAGAGCAACGCCGTCAAAAGCTCAACAATGAAATATTGAATAGAAAAGGGTTCGCCGCAAAACTTACATTTTCCCCTTAGAAAAATAAAACTTAGGAGTGGAATGTTACAATACCATGGAAGTTGCTTTTTGCAGGAAAAACAAAAGGAACGCGGAGCAACAATTGACATCTTCTTTGGAATTCTAAGTATGCATACATTAAGAAAGCTTCCGATGGAGGCCCCAAAGATAAAGGAAAATACATAATAAAACCAAGAAGGTAACATAATACACCGCCTATAATTGTTTTCCTATAATTGTTTTCCTATAATTGTTTTCGTTCCTTAGCCTACCTCCCCCTAAGGGGGAGGCTAGGTGGGGGTGAAAGTGAGGGTGTCATCAACTAAAATATCACCCCATGAATTTATAACATACTGTATAAATCATGTACAGTTATAGCGTTATATCTCCTTGAACTAGACAATTTCGTGTGTTATGCCGTAAGCTTTGGAAAAGGGGGTTAGGTTATGTCTAAGGTACCAAAAAGACCTGATATGGAATCAAAATATTTTTCCACAGTCGAATTGGATAAAATCAGACGAATGAATATTAAGAAAAAGGAAGAGGTTGAGTCTGACGAACTGAAACGTTTAAAAGATCTCCATTTCAAAAAATGCAGCGCCTGTGGATGGGATGTGGAAGAAATCACCTTCAAGGGTGTAACTATATTTAAGTGTTTTTCATGCGGTGGTGTACATATGAATGAAGAAACATTTGATACACTATTTAGTGCCGAAAATGGAATTTTAAAATCGATTTTAGAAATTTTCAAATTTTAACTCTGGTTATGAATTATGTGTCCCGAGTTACGATTTAAAACACGTAACCCGCAACACGCAACTTGTAACATATCACAAAAATGAACATAATAAAAACAATACAATGGAAAGATGATAAGGTAATCATTCTTGACCAAACAAAACTTCCGTTGAAGGAAGAATACAAGGTCTATGAAGACTATGTTGAGATTGCAAACGCCATCAAAACAATGGTTATAAGGGGTGCCCCTGCAATAGGCGTAGCTGCTGCAATGGGCGTCGCTGTAGGATCTTTGGGCACTGGCGTTGATACCTTTGGTGAATTCTTCAAAAAAATTGAAAGTATCTGCGAAACCCTTTACAAAACAAGACCAACCGCCGTCAATTTAGGGTGGGCACTAGATAGAATGAAAAGGGTCTGTCTGGAAAACAAAGATAAACCAGTTTCTCAATTAAAAGAACTTCTCAAAAAAGAGGCTCTCTCAATTTATCAGGAAGATATCCACTCCAACATGGCCATTGGAAAACTTGGTCATCATTTTTTTGATGATGGCGATGTTGTCCTTACACATTGCAATGCTGGAGCGCTAGCAACAGCCGGATATGGCACCGCCCTGGGCGTTATTTATGCAGCTCAGGAAGCCGACAAAAGAATCCATGTTATCGCCGACGAAACACGTCCTTTTTTGCAGGGTGCCCGACTAACGGCATGGGAACTACAAAAACATGGCATCGATGTAACTGTCATAACGGATAATGTGGCCGGTTGGTTAATGCAGCAGGGCAAAATTAACAAGGTCATTGTCGGAGCAGACAGGATTGCAGCAAATGGTGATGTTGCAAATAAAATTGGCACATATTCGGTTGCTGCCTTAGCAAGATTAAATAAAATTCCGTTCTACGTCGCAGCACCAATCTCTACATTGGATTTAAATATTGCCGATGGCTCTCAGATTCCTATAGAGGAAAGGCCCGAGCAAGAGGTTACACATATCTTTGAGCACCAATTAACCCCGGACTATGTGAAGGTCTACAACCCTGCGTTTGATGTCACGCCAAACGACCTAATAACAGCTATTATCACCGATAAAGGGGTAGCTGAAGCCCCATTTAAGAAAACATTAAAGGCGCTTGTTGGTTAAAATTTGTTTTTACAACCTGCGCTTCAGAACTAATCTCTATACTCTCAGCGTTTCCAAATTAAACCCTACTTATTCTGCGTTCTCTGCGTTTAAAAAATGGGAAGCTGGCTTCCACCGACTTCCCATTTACCGAAAGGAAAAGGAGAGGGGTTAATAGATAAATTAATTCATTGATTCCTTTTTCATAAATTCACTCAATATATCCTTATAAATATTTTCAACTACAATCTTGATCGGAGAACGTTCATTACATGTGTTCAATACTTGATACAGACTCTTTACTGGTCTTCCAAATTTATTTTCCCTTGGAATGTAAATTCCACCACAGCTTAAAACGACAGGATTTTGTGAGGAGAGCTCCCCCGGGTTCTCCTCCATTACCATCTCTAATTCCATCATTTCATTTTGCAAATCTTTTGAACTCATAATTTTGTTCTCCCAACTGCTTTATAGATAGAGCAACAAACGTGCCATTTTACCCGCAATGGTACATTTTTTTATCCTATTGATATTATTGAGATTTTTGTTTTATATTCTTCGTATAAGATTTGTCAGAGTGATAAAATACCCATAAATGTCAATTTTACATGGCTGTTATTGAGAATAATTGGCTAAAGGTGTGTTTTTATGGCCTTGGCGATTGTTTTCGTAATGCCTGGAATCGATTCAAGTTCTTCAAAACTAGCAGATTTGATTTTTTCAATGCTCTTAAAATGCAGTAGAAGTTTTTTTCTTAGTTTATCTCCAATGCCGGAAATGGATTCTAAATCGGAGCAAATACTTTCCCTGGTTCTTTTCATCCTATGACGGGTTATTCCAAATCGATGCGCCTCGTCTCGAATGCGCATTAAGAATAACAGTTCCTTCGATCCACTTTTAAAGTTAATTGGATTTTTTCTCTCAGGAATAAATATCTTATCATCATCTTCATTTTTTTTCCCCTTAGCTATACTTGCACACGGCAAATCATGAAATCCCATATTTGCCAATACATCGACTGCTATATTCAGATGTCCTTTGCCACCGTCTAGGAGCAATAAATCCGGGAGAATATCCTGAGATTTACCAAAAAGCCTTCTCGTCAACACCTCCTGCATCATAGCATAATCATTAGGTTCCTCAGAGGTTTTTATATTATAAATACGGTATTTATTTTTGACTGGCTCGCCATTTTGATGGGCAACTATAGCACCAACGGCGTGTTTCCCGTGGATGTTTGATATATCAACGGCCTCGATATATCTTGGAATCTGGTTTAATTTGAGCTTCTGCTGGATACACTTTAAAACAACATCTAAATCCTGATCTTTTTTGTCCAGCTTCTCCATGAAAAGCTTTGCATTACGAAGGGCTAAATCAATCAGCTTTTTATGTTCGCCCCTTTGAGGGACAAGGAATTTCACTCTGGCATTATTTCTTTCCTGCAATATCTCCCGAATCGGCTGTTCATCCTCAATCTTGTGTGAAAGAGATATTGTCAATGGAACTTCAAGTGGTCGATCATAATACTGTAGAATAAAGGATTTTATATTTTCAGAAACGCTACCGGCAAAATTATTAAGACTATACTGGTAACTTCCTACCAGCTTTCCATCCCTTTGTATCATCACATAAATAACGGCTTTTTTCTGAACTTCATAAAAACCGATGTAATCTCCATTTGCACCGGTATATTTGATGGCCTTTTGTTTCTCTAACATGGAATTGATGTTTTTTGTGAGGTTACGGTATTTAGCCGCGGCTTCGTACCTTAACTCCTTTGCGGCCTCATTCATTAGACGTTTAATGTCCTTTAATACTTCCTTTCTTTTACCACTTAAAAGAAGTTTTGCGTCCGCAATAAGTTTTCCATACTCGCCCTCCGACACCTTATTGACACAAGGAGCAACACACCTCCCGATATCAAAGCGTAAACATGCCCTACTCCTATTTGCAAATTCCCGATCCTGGCAGGTTCTAATACCAAAATATTTGGTAATGTAATCCGCTGCTTCCCTTGCTGAAGTTGACGAAGGATATGGACCATAATATCTGGAACCATCTTTGACGATCTTTCTTGTGAGCCATATCCCTGGAAATTTATGCCACTCATTAATTTTAATCGAAACGTAACTTTTATCGTCCTTTAGAAAGATATTGTACTTTGGTTTATGTTTTTGAATAAGAGAATGCTCCAATAAGAGGGCCTCCTTTTCATTATCTGTTACCA
>CAZHVX010000139.1:0-6049 GCA_964536295.1 uncultured Pseudomonadota bacterium | reverse complement strand
CAAACACAAAATGCTCGTAAATATGCAGAATTATGAATAAAAATAAGCCGAAACTTTTTCTGTAACCAGCCGATATAACTAATAGGATGAAGAAGTATACAATGCATATGATATTTCTGTTTTGCCTTATCGCCACGCCATTAACCTATGCAGAGGATGGAGGGATAAATGCAGTTTCGATCAAGGATCTTCCGGAGCTGCAGGTTCAAATAGAGGGGATAAAAGATGATACCCTATTTGGTGTTTATTACAATGTCTGGACAGATGAAATTGTAGATGAGGCTATAGGTAAGGATGGTTCCAATAAATTTGGAGCAGTATTTGTTAAGGCAGGTGAGGATGAGTTGCAATATATAAGCAAGTCCCAAATTCAAAGATTAAAGGAAAACGATGTTAAGGTTTTTTGTCACTTGTCTTTAGGGGAAGATAGGACCCTCCATAAAAAAAGCTACAGTCAGAATCTCTCTGGCCCGGAGATCGAGTATGCATCATGGTATTATGATGTGGACCATAATGGCTATATCGATAAAAGTCACGTAACCTATGGCTATTATGTAAACGTTAGTGACGAGCACTGGCAGCGATCAATAAAAAACTTTACGAATAAAAAAGGCGAAAACTTTTACGGATACGATTATCTAATCTACAACCTGGGTTGTAATGGTTTGATTCTCGATCACATCGATACAGTAATGCCCGAAGAGTGGAGAGGAAACTATTCAGCGCAGATCAATGACATGTTCAATTTGATAGCCTCAATTAGAGATGATATTCCAAACAATAAATATATTGTGATAAGTGGGGGCCTTTTTTATCACCTAGACACCTTGGATGACTCGGGGAGGGGCTATTCAAACCTTCTAAGACCACTAATCAACGGCGTATTTATCAAAAATTACAGTGATATGCCGGCGGATCAACAATTCTTTTGGAAATCCCGTCTTGAAGAAGAATCAAAAAAGGATGATGGCTTTACGATTTTCTACAATACCCTAAAATAACTCCTTTAATAGAAATATTGACATAAAAGGCAATTCAGTATTTATTTCCATTAAACGGAGGATATATGAAGGTTTTTAGGAATAAGGATGGTTCGTGTTACCACCTACCGGTGAAAAAGGGTGAAATATCCCAATACGTTTTAACGTGCGGTTCCCCTGAACGTGTAAAAAAGATGGGAGGATATTTAAAGGGCGTTAAGGAGCTGGCAAATAATCGTGGTCTTTTGTGTCTTCGCGGAAAATATAAGGATATCGAAGTGACCGCCGTAAACACCGGAATGGGTCCGGCCTCCGTTGCCATAGTCCTTCCAGAGATAATTGACTCGATTGATTTTAATAAATTCAATCGGGCCTCAATTATGCGGGTTGGAACTTGTGGCGCGCTGCAGCCATACCTTAGCGTTGGCGACTTTGTGGTAGCAAGTGGTTCGGTTCGTGATGAGTCCACAACAAAGAAATTAATCTTTGACGAATATCCGGCGATACCCAGTACAAAGCTTTCACTTGCACTCTTGGCCTCGGCCCTTGAGAAGGGAAAGAAGATTAACGATAACGTTTGGTACGGATTGTGTCACGTCAAAGATGAAATCTATTCAGTTGAAACTCCGGAATATTCTCCAATAAGAAATACAAGAAAAGAGGTTCTTCAAGCCTACAAAGAGATGGGAACCTTAGCGACGGAGATGGAGTTTTCGGTTTATTCAATCATGGCCGATATAAAGAACAGCCAGTTCAGGTTAACAGATCAGCTAAAAAAGAGAATCGACGTTGGCGCTATAAACCTCGTTGTTTCTCTATCACACGATGTTGATACAACGGAAGAGATTCCCTTTGAGGTCCCGGACCAAAGCGAGATCTTAGAGGTGGCGCTTGATGCTCTGTATATCAAATCCCAGTGGGATCAGAAAAAATCCCCCGTGGATGTCAGCAGAGCTGTGTTTGCACTTTAATACGAAACAGGATTAACGCTGATAAACGCAGATTATTTGTAAGTTTTCTTTGACAGGATTCACAGGATTGTTTTTGATTTGACTGACAAAGATCACTGAAAGATAAAAAAATATCGGCGTTCATCTGTGTTTATCCTGTTTCAAATTAATAAAGGAGTTAAAATGGATCTGTTAATCAAAAATGCCCGGTTAAGAAGACGAGAGGCTTTGGTCGATATCGGAATTTCCAAAGGGAAGATAGAAAAAATTTCGCCAAAAATTGATGAAAATATTTCTAATGTAATTGATGCGAGGGGCAACCTTGTGACAGAGTCCTACTGCAATGCGCATCTTCATCTTTGCAAGGTTTGGACCCTTCAGATGATGGATGAGTCCGCCCTAAAAGATTACCATAGCAGCGATATGGGAAAGGCTATGACGGCTATCGAATTGGCTGCCAGGGTGAAGGAAAACTATAATGAAGAATGGATCATTAAAAATGTTCGTGAGGCCGTAACTCTGGCCATTCGCTATGGAAATCTGCATATCAGGGCATTTGCGGATGTGGATTCAAAGGCAAAATTAGAGGGTGTGAAGGCTCTCATTAGAGCTCGGAATGAATTTAAGGGCGTTGTTGATATTCAGGTGGTTGCATTTCCACAGGATGGAGTCATCAGGGAGCCGGGGGCCGAAGGGCTAGTGCGTAAGGCTATGGATCTTGGTGCAGACATTGTTGGCGGAATTCCCTGGATTGAATATACGGAGGCGGATGAATTGGCACATATCCAGAAGATGTTTGCCATAGCGAAGGAATATGACAAAGACATCTCGATGCTGGTTGACGATGCCGGCGATCCTACCCTCAAAACACTTGAGATGATGGCAACAGAAACTCTCCGGACGGGGTGGGAGGGTAGAGTGCTTGCTCAGCATGCGCGCGCCATGTGCCTTTACCCTAAACCATATTTTCAAAAACTGGTTGCACTCTTAAAGAAGGCAAAGATTGGTATCGTAACCGATCCACAAACAGGCCCCCTGCATGCGCGTATCAAGGAGCTGTTAGAGGAAGATGCGTTGGTGTGCCTCGGACAGGACGATATCTCCGATGCGTATTATCCATACGGAAGAAACAATATGTTAGAGGTTGCGTTCCTTGCCTCACATCTTTTATGGATGACAGGAAGAGAAGATATGGAAACATTATATGATATGATTACAGTAAATGCCGCCAAGGCCATGAATGTCAGAAACTTTGGCATTGCGGAAGGGAATAACGCAAATCTTGTTATCTTAAATGCTGAAAATGTTCTTGAAGCCTTGAGGTATCAGGAAGCACCATCTTATGTGATTAGCCATGGAAAACTTGTAGCCAAGAACAGCACTACTAGTACTTTAGTTGACGATCCAACTAAAGCGTTAGATAGGGGTGAAAATGACCTTTAAATATATCGGCAAAAACATCATACGTCCTGATGCAATTAAGAAGGCAACGGGGAAGGCCTTTTTTCTGGATGACATTAAACTCCACGGAATGCTTCACGCGGCCATCTTAACCCCTGAATATGCACACGCAAAAATTATTTCAATCGATACATCAGAAGCAGAAAGCTGTGATGGGGTCATTAAGGTTGTGACGGGAAGTGGGTGCAAATTTAGGTATGGAGATAATATCAAGGACCGCCTCCCCATGGCCGTTGATAGGGTTTTGTTTATCGGCGAGCCAGTTGCGGCTGTTGTTGCCCAGACCCAAGCACAGGCGAGGGAGGCCGTAAAAAAAATAAAAGTAGAATATGAACCTCTCCCTGTTTATATCGATGCAAGGGACGCTTTAAAAAAAGAGGCCGTTCTCCTTCATGAAAAGAGTCACGAATATTGGGCCCTCCCTGGATTAGGCGCGGTCAAGGGAACGAATATCGCGGATAAATACACGCTGAAAAAGGGGGATACCCAAAAAGGATTTAAAGATGCTGATGTTGTTGTAGAAGGAGAATTTAATTATCCCTTTGGTTCCTGTGCCGCAATTGAAACACATGGATCGATTGCCTGGTTTCATGAAGATAGGACAATTGAGATCTGGTCCTCTTCAATATGTCCATTTATCGTAAGGGAAGAGGTCGCAAAGATCTATGATATGCCAATATCGGATGTTAGGGTTCATATTCCTGAGGTCGGTGGTTGTTTTGGATATAAATCCGATGTGACAATAGAACAAACCGTAGCATATATTGCCAGCTTCGTTCCGGGGCATCCGGTTAAGTGGGTTTTATCTCGAAGGGAGGATTTTTTATCTTCTTTTTTGGGACACGGAATAAGAACGCAGATGAAGATCGGCGCAAAAAAAGACGGCACACTTACGGCAATTCATACAAAGGTTTTTCACTCAACTGGGGCCTATGTAGATACCGGTGTTCACGTTATGAGGGCGGCCACTCATAATTCCACAGGGACCTATGAATATCCGAATTGCCTTTTAGAGGGACAATCGGTTTACACGAATACACCGCCAATTGGGGCCTACAGGGGATATGGCCACCAGGAGTCCCAGCTTGCCGTAGAACGTCTTATGGATATTTTGGCAAGAAAACTAAAGATGGACCCCTTTAAATTAAGGGAAAAAAATTATCTTGGAGCGGGCAAAACCACGGCTCTAGGTGAAAGACTTTGGAAGACCAATGGCGATGTCAAAAAATGTGTTGATATAGTTAAAAAGAAAATTTTTTCCAAACCAAAAACCACAGAGGATGAAAACTTTTATTACGGAAGAGGTTTTTCCGGTTTGATGAAAACCCCCAAGGGGGCCCCTTTTTCATCCAAGGGTTGTTATCTAAAATTTAATGCGGATGGCAGCGTTGTTATTAACATGGGGGGCGCAGAGGTGGGCCAGGGTTTAAGAACCGTGGTCAGGCAGATAGCGGCCGAGACATTGAAAATATCCCCAGATCGGATAAAGGTCTATACAGAGATCGATACACAGTTTTCTCCATGGGAGTGGCAGACAATCGGTTCCATGTTTACGATGCAGGGGGGAAAGGCCGTATACAGGGCATGTCAGAGGGCCATCGACATGATAAAACAAACTGCAAGCCAGGTTTTGCGTTGCGATCTAGATATGTTGGAATACGATGGCGAGGTTGTATACTTGAGATCGGATCCGGATGTTAAAGTTGAAGTTTCAAGGCTTGTTCGCGGATATATGTACGAAGACGGAGTAACGATTGGTGAGGTTGTCCAGACGACGGCTGATGCCAGGCTTCCTCTTTATAGTAACCCTGATAAAAATGGACAGGGAAGACTGGGGGTGACCTACACCTTTGGAGCGCAGGGTTGTGAAATAAGAATCGAAAAGAAAACTGGGAAAATTTTCATTGATCACTTTGCATCATGTTTTGATGTTGGAAGGGTAATAAACCCTCTTCAAATCAGAGGGCAGGTAGCCGGCGGAGTGATGATGGCTATAGGCGCAACACTTCATGAAGAGGTTCGATTTGATAAAGACGGAAAAGCTCAGAACCCCCGATTTGCAACGTATAGATTTCCAAATATTAAAGATGCACCAAAGGTTCAAACAATTGAGTTTGTTGAAACTCCCGGAGAGATTGGCCCGTATGGTGCGCGCGGTATCGGAGAACACCCCGTAATCGGGGTTGCTCCGTCGATCTTGAACGCGATCTATGACGCCATTGGGGTGGATTTTTATGAACTTCCCATAACACCGGAGAAGATAAAGGAGGCCTTGCTTTTAGAACCTAGAATTTAGAACTAGGTACTAAAGCCTTTGTGGTAAAAAATCCAGTTAATCCTGTCGAAAAAGGAATAAAACAATGACTCAAAAAGTAACATTTACTGTAAACAAGAAAAAGGTAACCGTAGAAATAGATGAAAAGGAAAAACTCTTATATACCTTAAGGGAAAGGTTAGAGCTTGTCGGAACAAAATGTGGATGTGACGATGCGACGTGCGGCGCATGCGCCGTTGTCGTAGATGGAGAAACAAAGAAAAGCTGCATCCTCTTTACAAAGAATTTAGAAAACAAAGAAGTAACAACAATTGAAGGCCTTTCAAACGGTTTAACCCTTCATCCGGTCCAGCGGGCGTTAATTGAGTCCGGCGCTGTTCAAT